>WFTN01000261.1 GCA_015485455.1 Planctomycetota bacterium
CTCAAACCGCGTATGGCAAAGCCTTTCTGGCATGGTGAACCCTGGGTTTTCGACGGGTCAATCGTCCGTCAGAAGGGTTATCAGTCAAAAGATGGCGATTTCGTCGAATTGCGGGACCAAGATGGTCGGCGGGTCGGCGCCGGATTTTATAATTCAAAAAGTGTCATAAGAATACGGCTTTTGGCCTTCGGCGACGACGAAAGGGAACCAAAGGGCATTCTCAAAGAGAGAATGACAGAAGCTGTGGAGCTCCGATGTGGCAAAATGGCTTTTGATCCCCAAGTCACGAATGCTTGGCGTTTGGTTCATGCTGAAGGAGATGGCCTCCCCGGACTCATTGTCGATTCATTTGCTAACTTTTTGGTGATTCAAATCGATTGCCTGGGACTGATCCGTTACGAGTCTTTTTTGGCGGAAACGCTGATGGAGCTAACAGGAGCTCAGGGAGTCTATCGACGGGTTTCGCAGATGGCGCGAAAAGAAGAAATGAGTCCATTAGAAGATGGCCATGTGTTGGGTTTAGAGGCTCCGGAAGAAGTCGAAATTATAGAGAATGGCATTCGCTATTCGGTCAATTTTCGCCTTGGACAAAAAACTGGATTTTACACTGATCAGAGAGTCAATCGTTTGACTTTAGCAAGCTTCAGCCAAGGTGCGCGCTTTCTGGATGCTTTCAGTTATTCCGGTGCTTTTGGCCTCAATGCCTTGAAGCACGGCGGTGCTCAAGCTGTTACCGCCATCGATTCATCTGCAAGAGCGATTGAGGCCTTGGAGAAAAACGCTGCGCTGAACGATTTAGGTCCAGTAGAAACGATCCAAGGAAATGTCTTGAGGGTACTCGATCACTATGCCAAAGAGGGCCGCAAGTTTGATGTTGTTTCCCTGGATCCGCCCAAGCTCGTCCCCAAGAAATCAGCCTTGCGCAAGGGCATGCGGCTCTATCGAGAGATCAATGAAAAAGGAATCAAAGTCTTGGCACCAGGAGGAATTTTAGCCACTTGTTCTTGCTCCGGTTCTGTGAGTTCTCAAGATTTTGAGATGGTGATTCGAGAAGCCGCCATGAATTTGGGTCGGCGACTTCAAGTCCTGTCTCGTGGCACCCAAGGGGCCGATCATCCCGAACGTGTTCCTCATCGGGCATCGAGCTATCTAAAATTCCGAATCTATCGCGTCCTTTGAGAACAAGGACTAGCGGTGGAAGATGGGGAGGAGTTGGTTCGGAATCTGAAGGCTCAAGGTCGCGAGGGCCGTCCGATATTCGATCCCGTATTCCATTTCTTTGTGTCGCCCCCAATCAATGACGGCATAGCTTTGAGATTGCTTATCCCATTGTCGCCAATACCAAGAGACGAACTTGGGATACATATGATCCCAACGGCTGGCATCGTAGTCGAACCACAAAGCCTGCAGGGCATAGAAATATCCATAGTAAGGATAGGATAGTGAACTATCGCCGAAAATGTCTGTTTGGCTTTCCCACAGATAAGAACGTGCCCGGATGACTTCCTTGCTTTTGTAGCGTCCACCATAGGCCAAGGTGGCGCAGGCAGCAGCCGTCAGTTCAAAAGTCCCCACTTTGTTGCTTCTCAGGCTATAGCGAATTGAGCCGTCCACATTCTGAGACGTGCGGATGTAGTTGATCGCTTTTTCGATAACCGAAGAGCTGACGGCGAATCCACAATTTCTCGCAGCCCTCAACGCCTGAATCATGCATACAGTGATTGACCCCTCATCTTCCACCGAGTCAAGAGGGAAGTAATACCATCCCCCAGAACTGTTTTGGGAACGCACAATGACATCCACTGCATTGGCGATGATCCCTTTGAGGTCTTGGCTGGTGCCTGCAAACTTCCGCCCAACACCGTATTGACCGTAAACTTGACAAAGAGCCAAGGTCGCATATCCCTGTCCATGCATACGGGATGCCACGTCACCGATCGTTTCAAAACAACCGATTCGCGGGCCACTCTTCAGGGATGAGCGGCAAAGAAAGCCCACGGCTCTTTTTACATTCTGAGCATAAGCCCCGCGGTTTTCAGAATTCCCATCAGCGAGAAATGCAAGAAGCGATAAAGCGGTAATTGCGATGCGCGCGGTTTGAGCCTTTTTGCCACCAATCGATCCGTCAGGGTTTTGGTAAGAGCTGAGTGCATGTAAACCCCCATTCACCAGGATCGTCACCTGTTCACTTGTAGATGGAGTTGACACGGAATCAGTCGTGTTATCTGATGACCCCACGTTGGCATCCGGTGTCTTCATATCGCTCTCCATGAACACAGCAATGGCGCTCAGGGAAAGAAATAAAATGAAGAGTCGGATTCGGTCCATATTTTTTGAACGCTATTTCTTGAGGGATTTCAGATAGTCGGAAATTTCGTCGCCGTAGTTCGGGAAGTAGTCGCGATAGTTTTTCTCTATGAGCAGTTGGCGCACTTCTGCAGGCAGATGGCCCCAGCTTTCACTGTCTTGGATTACAGGAATTTTCTCTTCACCTGAATCCTCTGGCTTTTGAGGCACTTTTCCGTTTTTGTTCTTCTTCTTTTGCTGGTCGTCGGCTCCAGGTTTCTTTTTTCCTTGGGGCTTCTTGCCGCCCTGATTTTCTTTTTGATCGCGTTTGCTCTCTTCAGGCTTCTTGTTGCGGTCTCTTTTGTTCTGCTTGTTCTTATCTTTCTTCTGCTGCTGACTCTTCTGCTGACCGTCATTAGGTTGATCACTGGGTGAACTGCTGGGGTCCATCTTCATGTTCTTAATGAGATCATCGATGTTGGTGACAATGCGGCCTTGGGAATTCTTCATGTTCTTGAGGAGTTCATCCATCTGGTCGACAGCGTGCTTTCCAGTTTTTGGATCAACTTTGTCGCTGCTCAATGATGAGAGGTCCTGAAGAACTTTGTCCAAGTCGGCCTTAATCTGCTTGATGGCCTTCTTTTCGTCAAAGGAATCTTCGTCCTGAGCCACAAGAACCGGCGACCCAGAAAGGATGACGAAGACGGCAATAGCAATGGGGGTTAACTTCTTCATGATTCGACTATTCCTTTGGCTTCGCGCCATTTTGCTCGAGAAGCTTCTCAAACAAATTTTTGATCTTCGTTTGCCTGTGGAGCAGACGTTTGATCAACAACTGTTCTACCGGATCAAGTTTGGTACTTGAACTCTTTTTCTTTTCTGCCCGTTCGACCATCATCTCTGTTTGGAGATTGAGCTTTGCCTGCATGTTTCGCACTAAAATGAGTTCAGCTATGTTGCTGACAAGTTTCTTTTCTTGTTTTTTCTTTTCGTCTGATTTCTTGTTTTGCTTCATTTTGCGCTGAGCGGCGAGTTCGTCCTTGATGGTTTGGGCCATGAGCTTGAGGTTGGCCAAGACATCATCAGACAAAGATTGGACCATGGCGCCAGTCTTGCGTCGGCGAAGACGTTTAGCGACTTCGTCCATGTCCGTAGCAATTTCGTCGAACATATGACTGAATGCCAGAACTTGTTCCTTTGTGATGGCCTCATTGAGTTCCAGAACTTTATCTCTCGCTGCTCCCTGGCGCTTTGAAATCTTGCGGACATCCTTCCGCATAGATCGAGTCATGGAACCTCGCTCTTCCTTCTTGCCGTCTAAGACCACAATGCCTTCATTGATTCCTTCTTGTTCTTTGATCAATTTCGCCAGCTCTTTTCCGATCTTGAAGAGAAGCTCTTTTTGCTGAAGGTCGCGATACTGGTCTTCTTTTTCTTCAAGTTTTTCCTGGGCTTGTTCCAGGTATTCGAGCGCTTTTTCTTGTTCCTGTTCTGCTTTGTCCAGGTCAGGTTCTTTTTCCTCTTCGTCTCGATCCATCTCTTGGCTTGCCTTCTTCATCGAGTCGGCTGCCTTCTGAAGGTCATCAGATGCTTGTTGTTGTCCTGATTTTTTCTTCAGGCTGTCGGCGAGTTCTTTTGTGCGCTCTTCAAGTTCATTCTGTTTCTCTGCCAGGGCCTTGCGGCGTTCTGACTCGGCTTTGCGCCTCTCTTTTTCGTTCTTCACAGCCCGTTGCAAGGCGCTCATGGCTTGTTCCATTTTCTGAGCTGCACTCATTTGCTCTTGCCCAGCCTGCTGGGGTTTGGCTCGCTCGAACTTCTTGGATGCTTCATCACTTGCATCTTGGGCCCGCTTGAGGTCGTCTCCAGCCTGATTCAGATTGTTGTTTTCAGGTGATTCTTGGGCCACCTGTTCGAGTTCCTTCTGAACTTCTTCCAGCTTTCTCGTCAGGTCCTTTTGACGTTCTGCTGACTTCTTGAGAGAGTTCTCCGGGAGCTTACGGGCCAGATCCTTGGCGGCCTTTTTGAGAGCATCGGAAGCTTTCTTAAAGGCGTCGGCTGCCTTTTTTGCTTGTTTGGCCGCTTCTGCTGCATTATTGGATTTGTGGGCAATCGATGCTTTCTTAGCGGCTTTGGCAGCTTCTTGAGCGGCGGCTTTGGCTTCCTTGGTGGATGCTGATGAGGGTTTGGCATCGCTGGACTCGTTTGCTTGATCCTGAGCTTCGATTCGTCTCGACAGTTCTTCGGCTGCTTGGGCCATCATGGCTTGGGCTTGAGCCATAGCTTTTTCCGTCTGATTCGCTTGCTCCTGATTCTCTTGGGCATTTGCCAATGCGCTTTCGGCATTCTTCAAGGAGTCTTCCGCTTTCTTCAGGTTCTCTTGCGCTTCCTTTTCCTTGCCAGATTCTGATTGCCGGTTGGCTTCATCCAAGGACTTCTTGGCCGCTTCTGTTGAATCCGAACTGGTCTGGATTTCTTCTGCGCTGGCGCTGGGGGCAGATTCGGCTTGTTCTTCTAAGTCCTTGGCGATCTTCTCGGCGTCATTGGCCAACTGCGGAAGAG
>WFTN01000262.1 GCA_015485455.1 Planctomycetota bacterium
GACAACGCTATTCGCATTGTCGTGGACGCAGATCCGCGAGTCTGGATTGGTGGTCTTCCGAAGGATCTGAAAGTCAGAATCTCAGGGCCAAAGAATCGCCGAGAAGAGTTTCTGCGCAATCCTGTCATTCGCATTCATGTGAGACAAGAGCAAGTTCCTAACGGGGACCGGGCGGGCGAGCCTCACCCGATCAAGCTCGACGCTCAAGCATTCAAGACAGATATCGAAGGCATGTCCTTTGTGCTACTGCGAGAATTCAAAGTAGATGTGGACGAGATCATCACGGTCCCAGATGTCCCTCTGAAACTGGCGACCCTCGAAGGTATCCCCAAGAATCGTATCGTTGATGACGAGAAAACCTACATCCAACCGGCCACCGCCACAGTTACCGGCCCAAGGCACCTCTTTTACCAACTTGGTAAGGACAAACCTGAGTTGACGGTAAAACCCACAAAAACCGGGAGCTTAAGAAGTGGTCGGTCTTATGACGTGGTCCTCGCTGATGGTGGCGGAGCCATTAAGTTTGCCGATGGCAATGTGACTTATCAGGTCCACTTAGAACTGAAATCGCCACCACCGGTGTCGATTCAACTGGGGTCGATGAAGATTTATTGGTCGTTTACCGAAGACGTCCGGAATCAGCTGGCCCGCAATGAAGTCACCCTTAAGCGTACGCTCGATTTCGATGCGGTGAAAGTCACCGTGTCTGGACCACCCAATGCTCTTGAGCCCTTTCGGTCCAATGAGGGAAGAGATGCATTGAGGTCAAAGATTCGCATTATCGTGGATGCCAACGAAGCTATCGGCGGAACCTTGAACGAGAAAGTGGAAGAGAGAATCCCTCTCGCGGTTCTGGGGTTGCCCGCTGGCCTTGAGGCTGAACTTTCTACCGAGTCGATCTTGTTGACGATTCGCCGAACAAATTCTGAAAATAAATAATCACTTGGAAGACGAGACGTGCACGCAAGACGCTATTTTGGAACCGACGGCATTCGTGATCTGGCGAACAGTGGCAATCTGTCTCCCGACATGGTTCTTCGTATTGGTCATGCCATCGGCAAAGTGACATTCGAAGACTTTCGGGGAGAAGGTCGACCATCAATTTTGATCGTTCGCGACACCCGGGTCTCTGGGCCGATGATTCAGGGCATCTTGGGCGGAGCGATCATGGCTCATGGCGTTGATGTCTATGATGGTGGGGTTTTGCCTACGCCTGCGGCAGCTCTTTTGGTGCGTCAAAAGAAATTTGACTTAGGCATAGTTGTTTCCGCATCCCACAACGCCATGCCAGACAATGGCATTAAGATCTTTGGCGCTGACGGCCGGAAACTCTCGGATGACACGGAAATCCGCATTGAGAAGTTTATTGACCTTGCCGGTAGTCGAGATGTCGATTTTACCGGTGCAGATATTGGTCGCCATATGCCCTTCCCAGAAGGTTTGGAGTTCTATCGGCAAGCCATGGTGGAAGATCTGTTTGCAGACTTAGATTTGTCAGGCAAGAAGATCGTCCTGGACTGCTCTTATGGATCTGGCAGCGTGGTTTCTAAGAGCATCTTGGAGGGTTTGGGCGCTGAAGTGATCGTCGTTCACGATCAGCCAACAGGCCTTAATATCAATGACGAAGCCGGAGTCTTTTTCGTCGGTCGTTTGGGCGAGATTGTTAAGAGAGAGCGGGCCATTTTTGGCATGGCATTAGATGGGGATGCGGACCGAGTTCTTATGGTGGACGAACTCGGAGAAGTTCAAGACGGCGATCGTATCTTAGCGATCTTGGCTCAACGTTTAGAGCCGGGTAACCGTCAGCTCGTGGCCACGGTCATGAGCAACATGGGACTGAAGGTCTTGCTGAAGTCTCTCGATGTCACCATGCACGAGACCCCGGTGGGCGACCGTTATGTAGCAGAAAGAATGGAAACCTCCGGTGCTAAAGTAGGGGGCGAACAAAGCGGCCACATCATCTTCCATGAGGATAGTCGTTGGTTTGGCGATGGAGTCTACACGGCTTTGCAAGTCGCTCGGGTGAGTGAGCAGGAGAAAAAAACTCTGTCTCAATTGGCCGGGGCTATGGAGCAGTTTCCCCAAATTTTGGAAAATGTGAAGGTGGTTGAAAAACCGCCGATTACAGAGTTACCAACAGTGCAAGACGCCATTCGCCAAGCCCAAATAAAGCTTGGGGACGAAGGGCGGATTCTTGTACGCTACTCCGGAACTGAGATGTTAGCTCGGGTGATGGTGGAAGGCCGTGATCAACAAAGTATCACTGCCATTGCCAATGATATTGCGGGGGTTCTCGCTGACGAGATCGGGGCTAAATAATAGCTAGGGACTAATCGCTGTTTCTGCCCAACCTGAGCAGTTTACGAAACAGTCACCATCCACCGATAGCGGCGTGAAAGAACACGATGCCAACGAGGATAAGGGGAAGGCGCAACCAGCCAGAATTGAAATCGCCCAAAACAGCCAAGGCGAAGCAAGTGACCCCAAGGATGGTGACGCCGATTCGCTCCCAGCTTTTCAAATTCGGATCTAACATGGTCGACCTTCTCCGTATGTCATTCTTCTACTAGCATCTGTATTTCAGTGAGATACTTGCTGGGGTTACCCTTGAAGATCATGCCTGGCCCTTTGATGTAGACTTCCCGTGATGGCCTTTTGATCGTAAGCCCTTGCGCTTTGACGTGGGTCATGAGTTTGTCATAGGACAAGTTGATGTTGTCATAGGGGCCCCGGTGTAGCAACGTAAAAGCTCGACCTCCGGGAATTTCTCGTACGGAAACTTCTTTGGCTTTCTTTTCTTTTCGAATTGGCATGCAGGCTTCGAAATCTGCTCCGTCTTCCTGGTATTCTTCATCATAGAACAAGCCTAATGGGCGTCCTTTGATATTGAAACCCATGGCTGATCCCACCTTAGAAAAACCGCTGCCAATGTCTTCATAGCGCCCTTTCATGCGAAAACCAGCGATCAGGACGGACGGGAGAGTCTTTTCTTCTACTTCAAAGTTTGAGTTTGTCATGACGAGCTTGGCCTCTTCTTCCTTTTCTACAATCATGTCTCATGTCTTAAGGAGTTCCCGGTCGTTTTGCACCCGCTGAGTGAGCACATCGTGCCGCCGTCTTAGGAACTCGAGGATGTCTGCGTCATCATCAAGCTCCTTGAGCATTCCCATGATTTCAGCAATCGGGAATTCAAGATGTCGCAGGCGGGAAACGACCCGAGCTGTGTCCAGATTCCTGCTGTCGTAGTAGCGGTAGCCTGATTCTTGATCGACGACCGAAGGGACCAAGAGGCCCTTCTCGTGGTAGAAGCGCAACGTCTTGACTGAGAGGCTGGTGAGCCTTGAGAATTCACCAATTGTGTGCACTGTGGAGTCTCCAATGAGTTGCTACCAAAGGAGTCTAAGGGATCCACCAAGGGGAGGGTCAAGGTCTATTTGTTGGCGTCGTTGAATATTGACCTGAGTCATGATTGACCCTTCTCGCAGCGCTTGGAATCCATGGGCTCTCTTTTCTCCCGCTTTTTTTCGTGAGATTGTGGTCGTTGCGCTGCTTAGAACATGGGGGACATCCCCCGTGGGCGCTAAACTCAAGTCTGGAGTTCTTCATCTGGGATGGTCATGAATCAATCTGTTTCACCACAAATGCGCGCCTGGGCTGAGGTCGATTTGGGCAGCGTCGAAAGAAACGCTGGTAGGATTTTGGCTTTGAATCCGGGATCTTCTTTGATCGGCGTGATCAAGGCCGATGCCTATGGGCATGGTGCTGTGCCGATTGCCAGAACCCTGGAGCGTTTGGGGGCGGTGATGGTAGGGGTCGGCGATTCCCGAGAAGCCATCCAACTCATACACGGTGGTATTAAGATGCCTATCCTCATCTTGGGGGCCATTGTTGATGGTGAGATGGACACGGTGATCGCCCACGACATCCGAAGTACCATTCATTCGAAGGACCGGATGCTGGCTTTGGCGGCGGAGGCTAAGCGGCAAGGACGGGTGCACCATGTCCATTTGAAAGTCGATTCTGGCATGGCGAGGCTCGGCATGCTCCCAGACCGGGCAGTTCAAGTGGCGGAAGCCATCCATCAATCTGATGACTTGGTGTTGGAAGGTCTCTGCACTCATTTTTCGAATCCCCACTTGGACTATGTCGGCGACACGAATAACCAGCTTCGGGTATTTCGAGCAGTTCATCAGGAGGTTGTGGCACGTTGTGGGCCAATTCCTCTGGTTCACACCAAGAACACGGCGGCGAGTTGGAATCCGGATGTCCAAGATGACTGTGGCACAGCTATTCGGCCCGGGGCTGCTCTTTATGGCATCCCTGGGCCGACAGAAAAGCCTTATCCCTTTGAACATGCCATGACGCTGAAGACGCAGGTCATTTTTCTCAAGGACGTGCCTGCGGGCACTGCTGTGGGCTACTCGGGGCACTTTATCACGAAACGACCGTCTCGCCTGGCGACGATTCCCTTGGGCTACAACGACGGTTTGCCCTTGGGGGCCCATCAGGGCGGCTACACCATCATCGATGGGAAAGTGGCGCCCATCTGCGGGGAAGTTTCTATGGACTACACCACTTTAGATGTCACCGATATCCCAGGATGTCAGGTGGGGGCCATTGCCACCGTGTTTGGACGGGGTGAGGATGGCGAGCTCACCCTCGTGGAATTGGCCAAACTGAGCGGTACCTCCAATTACGCTGTTACTTGTGGCATCGGCAAGCGTGTCCATCGGGTTTATGTCACGTCGACTTTATCCCGTCATGACGGGTCTAAGATCTCTTCTGCGGTAGCCGAAACTTGATCTCTTGAGTTTTCTTCCTGATTCAACGTGGGGTAGTCGCCGTAAGTCATTTGTTTACAATGTCTTGTGTCGGTAATCTGAATTATTCTGATCCCATCAAGAATAGACCTACCGCAGACGTACAACTGGCATCGAGAGCGGACTCACGCTAAAGTCTGATGGTTGGCTCCTTGAAGGAGAATTCAGCCAGCAGCGAGGTGGCCAGAGGGATTGTATGAAGCGTCGGTATTTCTATCTCTTGACGATCATCTTCTTGCTTGGATGCCTCGCTCTGGACTTCTACACCGCGAAGAATGCCCGCAAGCTGCAAAATCTTGTCCGCAGTGAGCTAGGGAAAGTCCTCAAGGCCCCGGCGTTCGCTCAGGTTCGCATGGTGGGCCCCACACAGTTTGAACTCTACGACATTGAGATCATGCGAGAGACAGGGAGCAACGATGAGATTCTCGTTTGCCCCTCTGCCACAATCACCCTGGATTGGTTCAAGGCACTGTGGGGCGATGTTCGGGTGAAGACCGTTTTCTTCCAAGACCCAGAAGTTCATCTTTATTGGGAGCGTGGTGAGTTGAGCTTGCCGCGGGTGTTCTCGACTCCTGACAATGAAGATGATTCTGGCTTGGGCATCTTGCCTCAGATCGCTGTCAAGGGATTGAGCGTCTTCTTTCATGATGCGCCTTTCTGGGCTGGCCCTGAAGTGGCTATCTCCAACATCGATATTGGTATTACACCTAATATCATGAAGAACTATCCCTACCATCTGCAAGGCTCGATCCATGACCGAGTCTTTGGTGCATTCGAATTGGCCGCCGACTTTGGCAAGGCGCCTCTCAAAGGTGAGGTTGTGCATCGCTCTTTTCGGCTGAAGAAAGAAGCTCTCGATCAACTGAACGAATCGTTGAGTAAACCGCTCAATAATATTGCAATCTCAGGAGGAAACATCGGCGTCAAGGTTGAGTTCTGGGCCGACGATGCTCTTGATCGAGTGAACTCCCGATTAACCACAACGTTTGATGAAGTGTCAGTTGGCTACCGCGAATGGCCCCTGGGAATCACTGACCTCAATGGCGTTGTGACTCTGGAAGACCTGCAGCTTGAAGCGGACGGTCTGGAGTTCAAGCTATCCGGCGCTCAGGTAACAGTCGATTCTGCCATCGTTGACTTGGTGCCATCCGAACCAGAGTTTCGCATTGTTGGGGATATGCGAGAGCTCTTTGTTGACAACAAGTTCGTTCGCGATCTCGAAGGTTTGCAAGTAGATCCTTTTATTGATGTGGCCGAGTCTTTGGAGGCTCTCGGGGCTCACGGCAAAGTCGATGTGGATTTCAATCTGTCCCAGAATGCCGAAGATAATTTCGACGGCGTTAAGGTGGACATCGTTGCCCAGTTCCGTGGGGCTGATCTGATGTTTCGCGGCTATTACGACAAGAAAACAGGCGAACGTGAAGGCTACCCTTACCCTTTGAAGAAGGTGGTAGGCACCGTCCACATTGGCAACAACCGCCTCGACTTCCGCGACTTAAGTTCAACTGTGCGCTCCCCAGATTTGGTCGCCAATGGGTCGGTTACCTATGGGGAAGCAGATTTTAGCTATGACATCGATATTCGTGGCTACGACGTCCGGCTAGATGAGAAGGTCAGACAGACTCTGCCCCCAGATGTGCGGGAAGTCTATGACAGTTATGCACCATCTGGGCCAGTTAATTTTACCCTTCAGATTCAACGTCCTCCCAAGACGGAATCCCCAGATCTCCACTTGGACGTGGAGCTGAAGGGTTGCGCGGCATTGCCGCAGCTCTTTCCTTATCGTTTGGAAGACCTGCGAGGACATCTCATTTTTGGCAAAGAGGGCGGTACTCTCATCAGTGGTATCACTGCCGCCCATGGTGGCGCCTCCTTTGACATCGAAGGTCTCCTCGATCACCAAGGTGACGAGGACGGGCCGGCCTACAACCTCACGATTGGCGTTGACGATCTTCAAGTGAACGAGGAACTCATGACGGGCATTAGTCGGGAATTCCCCGACATCGCTTCGGAGCTTCGGCGTTATGGTTTCTCTGGCAAGATCGACTTTGATTGTTCGATCAACTCTAAGGAAGAAGGGGCACTCAATGTGTTCCAAGCAGAACTTAAGGGTCTTCGCTTCTGCTATGAGAAGTTCCCGAATGCGATTTGTACCGACCTCTTCGGGCAAGTTTTCGTGCAGGGGGATCGCCTTGACTTTAATCGCACCACATTCCAATTGTGCGGCAGTGAGATGGCGGCATCTGGCTGGGTCAACTTGGGGGAAATAGCGGGGCACGACATTGAGATCACATCAAAAGACTTCGCCATAACACCGAAAGCAATTGAAATTGCCACGGACGCGGCCCCGTCTATTCGAGAGCTCGATGACATACTCGACATCACCGGCAACATCAGCCTTGGACTCAGAATCCGCTCTTCGCCCCAAGGCAATATTTTCCGTACCAATTTGACGGCCCAAGGACTGACGATCGCATTGCCTGAATACAACTTGGAGGCCAAGTCTGTTTATGGGTCACTCGAGATTGATGGCGATGACCTTAATTTCAAAGGCTGGACCGGTGTCATCCCCTATGGTTCATCAGACCCCAAGTCACCAGCCTTCGAGTTCAGTGTTAACAGTGGACATTTCAACACGCGGTCCGACGGAGCTCGGTTGAATCTCCATCACATTGGTTTTGACAACCTCTTGTTGGATGAGCGCCTTCGGGATCGTCTGCCCGATGACATCGCGGAGCAACTCAAAGACTTCAAGCTGGCAGGCCATCTCAAAGGCAAGATCGACAGTTTCTTTTACGCTCAAGATAACGTGATCTTCAGTGGTGAAGTGACAACGACGCATGTCCGCGCCGATCCTGGTGTGCCCTTTGCCATCAATCACGGAACTATTGTTATTGAGGACGCCCAGGTCAGCACCGAGAGTTTTAATCTAGAAGGAACACTGGAAGATGCGGATCTTGAGATCCAGGGCTTTCCAGTTACTTCGAGCTCGGCGATTTTTCAGCTCAATCAGAGGTCTTTTGCTTTTCGTGAATTCGCTGGCGATTGCCTTGGAGGAAAAATCAACCCAGTCCAAAGCTATTTCACTTATGTGCATGGGGGTGATGAGACCTTTGACACTTCGATTTCCCTCAAAAACTTAGACCTTTCCAAATTGGCTCGATCGATGGGAGCCAACGCTGATTCCGTCGTCGGCAAGAGCGACGGTTGGGCTCGCCTCAATGGTATTCTCACGGACCATGCGACATTTGAAGGGGCTGGAGAGGTTTGGGTGTCAGGTGAGAAACTCTATGAACTCCCGATTTTGGCGAGTATTTTGCAATTCGTGAATTTCGATTTTCTCATCCGAGCCGGTGGGCAAGAGCAGCGAGCCCATTTCAATGTGACAATCGAGGATGAGTCTATCGCTATTGAGAATGCTCGATTTGAAGGTCCTGGCATTGCTTTGGATGGCGGGGGCCATATCGGATTCGATGGCGTGGCCCAGCTTGAGTTCACCCCTACAATCATCAAATTGCTCGATGGCATTCCTGTCCTTGGGGACATCGTCAACGTAGTGACAGGCTTCCTCGTGAGTAAGATCAAGATCTCGGGTCCCTTGGAAGATTTAAGAGCCGAAGGTGATAACTACCTCACGGAACTTCTTCCGGGCGAAAAAGACACTGGGCGAAGACTAAAGACGATGCCCCTAAAAGTTGATACGCGAAACTAATGGCTGACAATTATTGTGTAATCATGGCAGGGGGCTCGGGCCAGCGCTTTTGGCCCGCCAGTCGTAAAGCTCTTCCTAAGCAACTCCTCTCTATCGAACCTGACTTGACATTGGTGCAAGCGACCCTGCAACGGGTTCCCAAAGAAATCGGCCCAGAGCGAACGATTATCATTACCAATGCTTCTCAGGTTGCGGCTTTGAAAGCGCAAGTTGACTTGCCGGACGCCAACATCATTGCGGAGCCCCTTGGCCGGGATACGGCCCCATGCATCGGCCTGGCAGCCAAGATCATTCAAAAACGCTCGCCCGACGCCGTCATGGCCGTCATGGCGGCAGACCATGTGATTCGGCCGACCGCTGTCTTCGCCGAGGAGCTTTGCTGTGCCATGGATTTCGCCGCCCGCTCCCAGGGCATTGTCACTTTAGGAATTAAGCCGACTGAAGCGGCCACAGGGTATGGTTACATACATTTGGGGGAAGTGGCCGAAGGAGCAATTTGTCAGGTTCAGGCGTTCAAGGAGAAGCCCCAAAAACCTCAAGCCGAACAATTCTTAGCTGACGGCGGTTATCTTTGGAATAGCGGCATCTTCATCTGGCCAGTGGCCAGGATTTTGGATGAGATTGCCACGCATTTGCCAAAGTTGTCCCTGAGTCTGGAGGATCTTGATGAGGACATCGACACAGATAGATTCGACAGCCGTCTGAAAGAAGTTTTTCCCACTCTCGAGAAAGTGAGCATCGACCACGGGGTCCTGGAGCACGCGGACAACCGATTTTGCCTGAAGACCACATTCGTTTGGGACGACGTTGGCTCGTTGGCTGCGTTAGCCCGTCATAACGAGCAAGATGAAAACGGAAATACCAAGCTGGGAGACGTTGTCGCTTTAGACACGTCTTCGTGTATTGCCGACAACAGAAGCGATGGCATCTTGGCTTTGTTAGGTGTCGAAGACTTGATAGTTGTGCGCACCGGTGACGCTGTCCTTGTGGCCAAAAGAGGGCAAGAGGAACAAGTGAAGAACCTTGTGGCAAAGCTCGAGCAAGACGGGCGAGGTGAGTTCCTCTGATGAATCGCATCTTGGCTCTGGACTACGGCGAGAAACGGATTGGGGTGGCGCTTTCAGACCCCCTCGGCATCATCGCCACAGGTCATTCCACTTACGTCCGGCAGAGCCTCCAAGAAGACCTAACTCATCTGGCGGCCATCTTGGAAGAAGAGGACGTGGAAGAGTGGGTGATTGGTTTGCCCCTCAACGCCGATGGTAGCGAAGGAGAGATGGTCAAGAAGGCCGAGGCCTTCGCTGATGCTCTGTGCACTTTTTCTAAGAAACCCTATGCTTGGGCTGATGAAACCTATAGCTCTTTGGAAGCGGATGAGATTCTGCGGGAGAAGTACAAAGACTTTAAGAAACGAAAGAGCGAGCGCGACATGATCGCGGCTCAAATCATCTTGCGGCATTTTCTTGAGTATGGAGCCAGTCGGCGGCGTAGTTCTGACTGAGGACGAAAAAAGCCGGAGTGCGGAAAAGGGGGTCCGCACTCCGGTGGCAAAGAAGGCGCAGGATGAAAGCCTTCGAATCTCCGAAAAACATTCAGTCCAGCGCCACGGCTAGATGGTTCGAGTCAACACGGTTCGGTTGCTCGCTGTGGTCCAAGGGTTTTGGCCTCTCGGTCCATTTGATTGTCAAAATCACGGCGCTGTTTCGGCTTGGACAATTCCAAGGCAACACATGAGATCGTCGAAGATTTGTGAGTTCGGCCCCAGCAAGTTCGGCTGGTTCAACATCATGGCAAAACTCGTCATTTCGATTGATCTGTGAAGAGGTTAGTGTCTTCCCTATAGCCAAGTCAAGAAATCCGAATTCTATTCTCAGGCCTAACTTACGATGGCCCTTTTGAAGCGGAAGATATTATGAAGCAGTGGATTCCCTCCTTTTTGTGTTTTGTGCTCCTGGCCACCCCTATTCTTGCTCACCCAGGTCATGGCAGGCCCAGCCCCATGCACACGCTCATGGAACCAATCCACGTTGTTGAGTTTGCCGCTGTTTTCATCACAATGATCACAGCAATCTGCCTTCGTTCCCGGGCCAAGAGCCGATAGACCTTCCTGAAAATTCTGGGAATCCCCACCGGGATTGGGGTGCTAGCCAATGACAATTTGACGTTTGTGGCTGTCCCATAAAGGAAGGGCCTCTCGATGGGAATCGAGAGGCCCTCTGTGAACTGGTCTTCTTCAGTGAACTTAGAAGACGGTGATCTTGGCACCACGGGTGGTTGAGTAACCCAAGGTGGACGTTGTCATTGGATCAACAACAAGCCATTGAACGTAGCGGGTGAATCCAACCAGGGAAGGATCGTTGGGAATCGGGAATGCCAAAGTGGCGTAGCCATCCCCAGCCATGGTTCCAAAGGTTGGAGCAGCGATGTACCCGAAGCTGGCGTCCAGAGGATCAACCGTAAATGGTAAGCCAAAGTAACTTGTTCCTGGGGCAGCAGGGACATCTGAGTAAATCAGATAGGCCGTGGTTCCGCCCAAGGCATCGCGCAGTCCTAAACGGTAGTCTGGGTTGCCGATGTTGGCTGGATCAACAGCCGTCATCTTCGGGGTGATGCCACCACTTCCACTGAGGTCAGTTCCGAGAAGGTTCGACCCCGGCAAGACGACTTCGCTGCGCAGTGTCGGACGATCGAAGGGGAACTGCTTGTTGGCAACCCGTGGATCTGTGAGTGCGTTGTTCAAGAAGTCGATGAGGTCACCAAAAAGGAATGGTGGGAAGAAGATGGTGGCCATGATGGGGTCGACGTTCTGGTTGAAGTTGCCTCCCACAATATAGAAAAATAGTACTTGTCCCATGTTTGCCAGCTCACCGTTGTGCATGAAGCGTGAACGGAGACCAACGTTTCTCAGACTTGGAACTTTGAAGCGACCTAAGTCTTGGGCGAGGCCAGTGACATTCATGCGACCGGCATCTTCTGCAGGTGGCCTGACGCCAATGTTGCGGAAGGTGTTGTCGGTGGTCAAAGCGCCAGAGTGGCAAAGGTTGCACTTGCCCGCCCCATTGAATGTTTGGAGACCATTGAACTGGGCTGGTGTCAGGGCATTCATGTTTCCTGCGAGGAAAAGATCGAAGGGTGACTGATCCGAAATGAGTGTACGCTCATAAGTGGCAATGGCCATGGCGATGCGCGCGGCTGAAACTTGCGGAGATCCGAAGGCAGCCTGGAACAACATGGGGTAAGTGGGGTTGGCGCTGAGAGCCGCTGCCATGTCTGGGGGAATGTTGGTTGCGAGCTTGAGGGGAGTCGCGGTCGTGAGCTTTGCCGTGATTTCTGGCCAATCGCGGTTGTCATGGCCCATTTCGGCGTTCGAAAGAGGAGGCCCAATGGCTTGGTTCTCTAAGCCACCACCGGTAGGAAGGATGTTGACGCCCGTTTCCGGATCATCGAAACTCTGTCCTGCACGGCCATCCCAGAACATCTCGGGGATGAAGGCGGCGTTGATCATGGACGGCGCGATACGGCCGGTGACTTGACGCTTGAAGCCGAAAACCGGGTCTGGGATGAAGTTGTTGGCGTTGTCTGCCCGGCGAATTCCAAAGGAACCGATGATGTCATCGGCGGTGTTGGGAATGCCGTCCGGTCCCGGGTTCAGACCGTTGCGGGAATCGTTGCCCCCAGTCTCGGGAAGATGACAAGTACCACAGGCCATTTGATTGTTACTTGAAAGTTGCTCGTCCCAGAACAGGATTTTTCCGAGCACCCTCTTGGCAGGTGTTATGGGGTTACCCGCTGGAACGGGAACGGGTGGCAAACCTTGGGCGAATGTTATTTTGGTAAAGCAAAAGAGAAGCGCGAGCAGCAAGCTCGCCCTGATAGGGCGGGTCATTTCGATGTCTCCGTATTGGCAGTTGAATTCATAGGTGACTCCGAGAGTGTGCAGATTTCGGAGCGAAGAAATGAAGAAAATCCGATTCAAACACCATGTGGCCAATTTGGATTGCCTTAAGGTTGGTTGCGACTATGGCTTAGGTGATTTCCTTCAACTCAATTTTCTCCCTGGTTTGGATGAATAAAGTCTCAAATTAGGACGAACCTGAGGATTGGCTGAGCTATCTTTGGCCCATGTACTTGATGGCATGGATCTGATCTTGCCAATCGGGGAAGTCATTCAAGAGTCGGATGAGATGCTGGGCCTCCCGGGGGAAGATCTTGCCGTCAGCTAAGATGGCCTCGCAGCGTTGGCGCAAGGTGTCGATGGCGATGGGGCTGAGGTCCTTGGTGGCATTTTGAGCTATGGCCGCATCGAGCTGGTTCAGAAGTTCGGCTCTCGCCTGGGGGGAGACGAGACTGAGCCTCCCGGTGAGTTTTTCTTGGATGGATCGGAGCTTCTCTGCTCGGATTTTTTGCGCCTGGGCGCGGCAGCCAAACTTGCCTCCGACGAGGGCAAGGGTAAGAAGAACGACAGTCATAGCGGTACGAGAAACGGTCATAGAGATAATGTGACGGGATCTCGCCTGGGACACAAGATTCAATCGTCTTCTACAAGGGCGTTGGGCTCACTTCACCCCCCTGCTATAGTCTGTCAATCCCATGGATCATTGTTTTAGGAGTATTTCCTAACTCATTTATTCGTGCAGGCTTAGCGGCGGTTCACGGGTTTCCGTTGCCGAGCCTATTTAACCGACAAAACCCACCTTATCTCGCGATTGGCTACCTCTCGCTGGGAACTCGCCCTCATCTTTGTCCGTGGTCAAGTCCATTTTACGTGGATAACGGCAAGAAAAGGGAGTTCTCGGCTTCAGGTGAATCGTTGCGGGTAGCTCCAAGCTCGGCCTTATGCGCCAAGCGGAGCGCATCGGAAATCGAAAGGAATCCCCGATGAGTGAAACGACCATGCCTAACAAAGGTGACGTAATTGCTGAGTACAAGACTCACGACGGCGACACTGGCTCCCCAGAAGTTCAAGTCGCGCTTTTGACTGCGCGCATCAAGCACCTAACAGAGCACTTGAAGATCCATAAGAAAGACAACACCTCGCGCCGGGGCCTCCTGAAATTGGTTGGTACTCGTTCGAAGTTGCTGCGTTACTTGTGGCGCAAAGATCCCAACCGCCACGACAGTGTTGTGGCTCAGCTTGGTATCCGCTCACACGCTCGCAAATAATTTCCAGGCTATGGAGCCTGGTCAGAAGAAGGAAATATATGAAAACAATATCAGTAGAAACGGAGCTAGGTGGCCGGACGTTACGTCTGGAAACCGGCTACCTGGCAAAGCAAGCAGCAGGCAGTGTTGTCGCCTCATTTGGCGAGACCAAAGCCTTCTCTTCCGTTTGCCATTCTGATCCTCGACCAGGATTAGACTTTTTTCCTCTCAGTGTGGACTACCGCGAAAAGCTGCAAGCTGCTGGCAAGTTCCCTGGAGGATTCATGAAACGGGAGGGACGTCCCAGCACCAAGGAAATCTTGACTTGCCGCTTGACCGATCGCCCCGTCCGCCCCATGTGGCCAGAAGGCTACAAAGATGAAATTCAAGTCTGCTCCTTTGTTGTGCAGATTGATCGGGAAAACGATCCAGACATCGTTTCCATGAATGCTTCTTTTGCCGCCCTCCACATCGCTGACTTGCCATTCCAAGGTCCTATGGGCGCTGTGCGTGTCGGGCGATTCGAGGGCAAGCTTGTTGTCAACCCAACTGACGGTGAGCGGGCTGAGAGCGATCTTGAGATCATCTTCGCAGGAACTCGGGATGCCATCACCATGGTCGAAGGCACCTGTGCTGAAATCAGTGAAGACGATTTCTTAAGCTGCATCGATTTTGCCCACAGTCACATCAAGACTATTTGTGGTTTGATGGACGACTTGCTCAAGAAAACAGGCACTGTCAAGACGCCTCATGTGGCGAAAAATGCAGATCGTCATCCGATTTACGATCAAATCTTGAATACCGGCGAATATGATGAGCGCTTGCACAAGGCACTCATCACCGAAGGAAAGCATGAGCGCGGCGCCGCGGTCAAAGCAGTTCGCTCTGAAGTGATTAGTTCATTGGTTAATGCCGACGATGATGATGCTGCTGAAAAAACCAGCGCCATTAAAACGGCATGGCACGACCTCGAATCGAAGATTGTGCGCTCCATGATTTTGGAGGGCAAGCGTGTCGATGGCCGTGGTTTGAAGGACATCCGTCCCATCGAGATCATCGCTGGTTGGCAACCGCGCTTGCATGGATCTGCTGTCTTCACCCGAGGTGAAACACAGGCTTTGGTCGTTTGTACCTTGGGTACTCTGAAGGATCAGCAGATCGTGGACGGCTTGGCAGAAGAGTATTCCAAGAAGTTTGATTTCCAGTACAACTTCCCACCTTACTGCGTTGGTGAAGTCAAACCGATTCGGGGCGTCTCCCGCCGAGAAATTGGCCACGGCAACTTGGCTGAACGCGCTTTGATGGGTGTACTTCCTGAGCCGATCGATTTTCCCTACACCATCCGCCTTATCTCTGACATTTTGGAAAGCAACGGCTCATCCTCGATGGCCAGCGTTTGCGGTGGCACCATCGCTATGATGGACGCTGGTGTTCCTTTGAAGCAACCAGTGGCTGGAATCGCCATGGGACTTCTCAAAGATGGCGACAAAGTTGCAGTCTTGAGTGACATCTTGGGATCGGAAGATCATCATGGTGACATGGACTTCAAAGTCGCAGGCACCGGACGTGGTATCACTGCCGTACAAATGGACATCAAAATCAAAGGCGTCTCGAAAGAGATCATGGGGCAAGCTCTTGAGCAAGCCCGTGACGGCCGTCTTCACATCTTGAAGTGCATGATGAAGACCTTGGATCGTCCTGCTGGTGCCATTTCCGAATTTGCTCCCCGTTTGCTCCTGATGAAGGTGCCTGTGGAGAAAATTGGTTTGATCATCGGCCCTGGTGGTAAGAACATCAAGCGTATCCAGGAAGAGACCGGTGCGAAGGTTGAGATTGAAGACGATGGCTCCGTACACATCTCCGGCTTAGTTGCCGCAGGTGCAGAAGAAGCCCAACGTCAGATTCAGATGCTCATTGCTGAAGTTGAAATTGGTGCGACCTACAATGCTCGCGTCGTTTCTGTCAAAGACTTTGGTTGTTTCGTTGAAATCTTGCCAGGTCAAGAAGGCTTGGTCCATGTCTCTGAGTTGTCTAACGAATTCGTCTCCAAAGTGAGCGATGTCGTTAAGGTCGGCGACTACATTGATGTCAAAGTGATCGCACGAGACGAGCAAGACCGCATCAAGCTGAGCCGCAAGGCTGTCTTGGAGCAAAAGAAAAACTAAAGGAAACGCCCTTGGCCCAATTGGTCCGCGCAAGCACAAAACCAGTTGGGGTTAGATTATCGAGTTCGGGCGGCGCCGTTGATGATGGCGGCCGCCCGTTCTTTTGTCGCAACAGAGAATCGGAAACATAGCGCATGGCTCAGGAAAACACTCCAACCCTAGCAGACCTTGAGGCCCAGATTCCCCATTGGGAGAAGATCAAAGATCTCATTGACCAATGCATCGACATCACTCTGAATCATCGTCAAAGTGGTCACCCAGGGGGAAGTCGCAGTAAGGTCTATCCGATGATCATGACCACCTTGTCTGGTGCCATGCGTTGGGACATTCGCCACCCAGAAAAACGTTTTGCAGATCGTTTTATTTTGGTCGCTGGGCATACGAACCCTATGGTCTATGCCACCTTGGCTGTCTTCAATGAGGCTCTGCGAACACGCTACAAGAAGACCGGTGATGAGCGCTACCTTGTTGCCAATGAAGCTGACTATGCTCTCTATCCTGAAGATCTTCTGACACTACGCCGCCGGGGTGGTTTACCGGGTCACGCGGAGATGGAAGGAAAGACGCTGTTTTTCAAGTCCAACACCGGTCCAACAGGCCACGGTAGTCCTGTTGCCATGGGTCAGGCACTGGCTTTGAAACGGGCTGGCGCTGATGGGGTGAAGGTTTTCGCCTTCGAAGGCGAAGGGGGTCATACCGCTGGAGCTATCCACGAGACCAAGAACTCGGCTTGGGGCTTGGGCCTGGATAACTTGATTTTCGTTCTTGATTGGAATGACTACGGTATCGACAACCAAGCGGTTTCCGATGTTGTTCATGGTAACCCACAGACTTGGTTTGAGTCTTACGGTTGGAAGACCAAAGGTTCGCTCAAACTCGATGATTGGCAAGAGAAGGTTGGTGCTTTTCATGAAGTTGTCTGGGGCGATAGTGAGGGAGTCCCCCGTTGCTTCTGGTACAAATCGAGAAAGGGCCGGGGTTATGGCATTTATGACAACAAGAGTCATGGCGCCGCCCATAAGCAAAATTCCGATGGCTACTGGGCTACGAAGAAAGAATTCGCTGACAAGTATGGCATCAGCTTTGAGGCGTTCGGGACTGGAGCTCCTATCTCCCCAGAAGAGGCTCGCCGCCAAGCCGCAGTCAATTTAGAAAAAGTGATGGATGTTCTTCGCAATGACGAAGAACTCTTGAACTACCTCTCAGACCGCTTGGTGTCTTTGGGTGATTCTGTTCCTGAAACTTTGGACTCGTTTAAGTTTCCAACTATGGAAAACCCATTGGCAGACCCGGCCGTTGTCGACTTCGAGTCTTTCCCGGAGGCTGTCTTTGCCAAGCCCGGAACCAAGTCGCCTAACCGTGCTGGTTTGGCGAGCTACGGTGCTTACGTGAACTCTTATTGCAAAGAGAAATACGGCAGGCCTTTGGTTCTTGCATGCGCCGCTGATTTGGCCGACTCAACCAACATCTCTGGCTTCAGCAAGGACTTCGAAGGCAAAAAGGGATTTGGTTGGTACGATCGCAACAAGAATGTTGACGGTGCCTTGCTTCCCCAAGAAATTACTGAGTTCGCCAACTCCGGTTTGGTTTGTGGGTTGGCTGGGGTGAATCTGTCCGACAAGCCATTTGATAACTGGATTGGTTTCATCGGTGCATGTTCTACCTACGGCTCATTTAGCTATCTCAAGTATGGACCCATGAGACTCTTCAGTCAGACGGTTCAAGACAGCCAAATCAAGATGGGCAAGGTTATTTGGGTGGCTGGGCATTCTGGTCCGGAAACGGCTGAAGACAGCCGAACTCACTTTGGCATTTTCTCCCCCGGTGTGACGCAGTTGTTTCCAGAAGGCCATGTGATCAACCTTCATCCCTACGATCACAACGAAGTGCCTGTCATGATTGCCGCCGCACTCAAGGAAGACTGTGCCATTATCGCCCTCCATCTGACTCGCCCGGGCATTGAAATCATGGATCGGAAGGCCATTGGCGTCCCTTCTTATACGGCAGCCGCCAAAGGGGCTTATGTCGCAAGAGACTTCAAAGAGGGTGAACCGAAGAAGGGCGTCGTTATTGTCCAGGGCACTAGCCCAACTATGGCCATGATGGAGATCCTTCGGGACGGCCAGCTTGACGCTGCTGGTCTGAACGTCAAGGTGATTTGTGCTCCCTCTTACGACCTCTTCATGCGCCAAACACAAGAGTATCGCGATGCGACATTGTCGGAAGCAGAATGGCAAGACGCCATGGTGGTGAGCAGTGGGGCGCGCTGTGTGATGGGCGATTGGATCCCGAACAAAATCTCTGCTGAATATGCTGTCACGCCTGACTATGATAATGAGTGGCGTACTGGTGGAAATTTGGACGAGATCCTGGACGAATCTCACATGACGGCTCCTTGGATCATGAAGGGCATTCAACGTTTTGCTGATGACCAGAGTCAACGCCACGAACGAATGGGGGCCGGGTTGAGCAGCTAACCCCAGGGATTGAATTGAAATTGAAATGGGCCAGCAAATTCTTGGGAATTCGCTGGCCCTTGTTCTGTAAAGTAGGTCGTTTTTCTTTTTTCGATTGGAGAGAGCCTAAGAAGTAAACGGATGGATATCGCCGGGGTTTCTCAGCATCTTGTTGACTTCATCCAAGTGTAACTCTTCTTGGACAATCAATTCTCGGGAGTACTCTTCTAAGGTGACGGACTTGCCGTTTTCTGACAAAGACAGAAGTTCATAGTAAGCCCGCAAGACCTCCGTTTCATGCTGTAGGCTTTCTCGCAGAATGTCACCGATATCATGCTTTTCGGTTTCAAGGAGTTCCCCGATTCTGAGGGAAGGATGGCCACCTAAAAGTGTGACCAATTCTCCGGCGCGATGGGCGTGGACCAGTCCTTCCTCAGCGTTTCCTTTTAGCCAACTGACAATAGGAATGCGATTGTAGCCATAAACCATCAGTGAATAGTGGGTATATCTGACGACACCTGCTAGTTCTGCTTCCATGATTCGATTGAGAACGGCAATGGCCGCTTCGGTTTCTTGTTTATTCATCATTTCTCATCTCCTCCAAGATTCACATAGGGCGAAAAGGCTAACGTTCCGATTCAGCGGGGCCCGAGAGCCGAAGTATAACAATTTCTCCCACATTGTTGAGAGCGAGTCTCAGTTGCAGTATGTTATTTCATGAAATCGGGCATTTCGCCCATTTGTGACTCCTTGTCTTCAAGAGGTTTGACTTATGTCCCGTGTCTCCTTTCCAGCTCTTCTGCTCTTCAGTCTTGTTGTTTTGGCCATCATTTCATTGACCTTAGGGGATCCGAAGGAAGAAGTGCGCGCTGAATCTTCCGCCACGAGCACCTCCCAGAAGTTCGGCGTTCTCTTGGTGAGCCATGGTTCTCGGTCGGACAGGTGGCGCAAAATGTTGCGGGATGTCGAGGTGGCCACCAGGGATCGAATTCTCGCATCGAATGATGCCATCGTGGTGACCAAGACCGCATTCATGGAGTACACGGAACCTTCTATCGCAACGCGCATGAAAGAGTTTGATGCTGCGGGGATCTCTGATGTGATTGTTGTTCCCTTGTTGCTGACCGTCAGCTCACATTCTTTTGACGATATTCCCACCATTATGGGGCAACGCAGGGATGCGGTTGCCCTCGAAACTTTGAAGAGTGAAGGCATTGAAATCTATCACTCCAAGGCTCGGGTTCATTTCACTCCTCTTCTTGATTTTCCAGCGATGCTCAAGGACAACGTCGTACGCAGGGTGGAAGGCTTGAGTAAGGATCCGAAGAATGAGGGTGCTGTCTTAGTGGCATACGGCAGTCAGGCTTATGATGCTGAGTGGCGTTTGCTGTTGAATCGGCTGGGGGACGTCCTGCGCTCCAAGAGTCAAATTATGGCGTCGGAATTCTCTTGGTGCGGTCATATTGTCGACTACGAGACCAAGCCGACGGAAGACGCAATCAAAGAAGTCCTGAAGACAAAAGAAACGGCCATTGTGATTCCCATCTTGGTAGCCGTGGATGAGATGTTTCAGCACAAGATCATTGGTGGTGCGGTAGAAAACGTGGGCCAGCCGGGTCGGATACGCTACTTACCAGATGCGATCTTGCCTGATCGGAGTTTGAACGACTGGGTTGTGGAAATTGTCAATGAAACTTTGGTCAAGGTCACGGGACCCGTGGAATCCAGATGAAGTTCCGTAAGACAATTATCACTCTTCATCGCGACATCGGCTATTTCTTCGCTGGTATGATCGTTCTCTATGCTATTTCAGGAATTGCGGTGAATCACATCGATGACTGGAACCCGAGTTTCATCATTCAACGAAAGCAGATCGATCTTGATCTGCCATCAGACCCGAGTGCCATTACTCGAGAACATGTAGTCAAGAACTTGCGCCCTCTGGGAGAGGAAGGGAATTACAAGAGTTTCGATTTCCCCTCTTCACTGCGAGTGAAGATTTACTTGGAAGACGGCTCTGTTACAGGAATTCTGGGGACAGGGGTGGGAGAGTACGAAACGATCCGGCGAAGACCTATTTTCTTTGAAGCGAACTCCCTGCACATCCACCCAAAAGGTTGGTGGCTGCTCTATTCTGATATCTTCGCCGGTGCGTTGATTTTCATCACTATAACGGGGGTGTGCATCCTTCCTGGTCGCAACGGTCTTGCTGGCCGGGGGAAGTGGCTCGTGGCCGCAGGGGTGGTTCTTCCCCTGCTGGCCGCCATTCAATTGTAGATGGATCATGGATGCCAATGGTTTAGCGGAACCCGCTTTTACTGTGGAAGATTAGCTCCCGTGCTTTCTCAAAAGAGAAGGGAGAACACGAGTTTGGCCGTAGCAAGAGCCTGCCCAACAAAAGGGCAGGCTCCTGTCATTGGTTTTTTCGCTTATATCCAGTTTAACGAACGTCGATGAGAACGGCATTGGTGACAGACAAGGGAGCTCCGCCAAATGGAATTGAAGCTCCTTGTAGAACGAATTGGAGATTTGTCTGCCTCCTGCCACTGGGGGATAGACGAAGGTGTTACCAGATCGCCCCACTGAATCCAAAAACCCTGGGGTTGCTGTCGGTGGAGTTGGGGAAGCCGCCGAGAAGACGGTTCTTTTCTTCTTCCAAAGGATCAGGGGATCGTGAGGACTACATTTGTCCTTGGACTGGTGACGATGACGCTCATGCCAGTTCGAGGTGGGCGAGAGCCCGGTCGAGTCTGGGATCGGGCGTGGAGCCGAAATTTCTTGGCCTCTCCAAGCTTGACTGTGAATGCGCCCTTGTTGTCAGCGGTCGTTGAGGTGATATTGCTGCTGGAGAGGTCGCTGACCCCACTGTTCGTAGCAGCAGCTTCGACGTAGGCCCAGGGAGCGGGGTTCCCTTTACTGTCTATGACCTTGCCGCTGATAATGGTGGCAGAGCGGAGGGTTAAGGTAATGGTCTGCCCCCGGGGTATGGTTCTGACCCTCTTGGAGCGAAAGAGGTTTGTGGACCCTCGCGGTGCACAAGCGATGAAATTGGTGGCAAGAGCACGCAAGTCTGAAAGGTGGACCCTCCCTTGGTTGTCCGTCGTCGCTTCACCGTACCAGGGGTTGGCTGACACCTGGGAATCGGCGACAGGATTCCCCTGGGAATCCACCACGGCAACCGTGATTTCAGCATCGTTTGAGATTGGCGTGAGGGAGAGAGAAATGTTCTCTGCGGGGGCAACAATTCTATCGAGGCGGCCGGTGTAGACGTTGCCCTTGGGGAAGTCGAAAGATCCTCCTTCCTCAGATAGCTTCTTACCGTCCACGGACAGATCAACGGTGGCTCCCTGGGGCACCTCAATTGAGAATGAGCCGTTCTCCTTGGTGACTACTGTCTTGGTTCGCGCACTTTCCCATTTGGCGTCAACCAGATAGCAACCAGGTTTCGGTTCGTTCGGAATTAAGATGTGACCGGATATCTTAGCGGCTTTCTTGACGGCGATCGTGACTTCTTGTCCTTGTGGCTGGACGTCGAATGGCTCTGGGCACAAAAGGCCAGAGGGGGACCAAGCGAGAACTGAATAAGTACGGTTCTCAAGATACTCAATGATCGCTTTGCCGTCGGTGCCACTGCGAACATGCGGGTTGTCGCCACGGTGTTGTTTCGTGATGAGTGAAATGACGACGCCCCCCACGGGCTGCTCATCATTGTCAATGCAACGAAAGCGGATGACGCCATTTTCCTCGACTCGAAAATTGACGTCTTCTTTTGATTCATTTTTGGCGAGTGTCACGGACTTGGGGTGGGCCCTGTGGATACCAAGGTCGAGGCGAATCGAATATTCTCCATGGGAGAGGTCGCCGAATCGATAGCGGCCTAAGTCATCGGTGAGTCGTGTTTCCGTTTGCCCGTAGAAAGAGGCGGCAAAAGGTTGTTCTGATCTGAGTCTGCCACGGTCAGGGTTGTGACCTGTGAGCCTTATTTCGGCTCCGACGATGGGTTGCCCTTGGGCATTGGTTACTTGTCCGCCAAGGATCTGAGCAGGAGGGAGCGTGAGGTCGCCCAAATCGATGATGCCTGGTCTCTCTGGGTGTGGATCAAAGTCGAGCAGGAAACGGCCATAGCCTTGTGCCGTGATCACCAGGGTATGGGGGAGGTCTCGTCGGAGGTTCGGAATCGAGAACTGGCCCTCCCCATCGGACTTGGTGGCACAATTGTCAATTTCTTGCCTTCTGTTTCGGCGTTTACTTGCGATGGCTTCAATGGGAGCGCCAGCAACGGGTTTCCCATCAACACCCATGAGGCGACCAACAACTTTGTCCGATCTCTGAAGGGCGAAATCGAGATCCCCGGCGTCTGGGACTTTTTTGCCCATGCGACCAAATCCGGCAGCGGTCACATGGACGTCATTGCTCCCATCTCCGGAAAATGCTGGTAGTTCATAGACGCCTTGATCATCGGTGAGGACGAATGATCTCATTGTCCAACCAATGCCCACCTTCGCGCCAATAATCGGAGCACCGGTCTCAGCAGCGGTGACTTTTCCTAAGAGTCTGCGGCCCTCGGGGAAGACGATTCTTAGTTCGGCGTTTTTGCCCTCCTCGATTTCGATGTTTTTCCATCCGGGGGAACCGTGGCTCGTTTGGATGCAAGAGATGGTGCTATCGCCTTTTACTAACCCAAAGAAAGTGAAGCTCCCGTCTTTGTCTGTCTTTCCTTGAAGTCTGTGAGTGGTACCGGCGGGGCTGTTTCGCCAATGCATGAGGACGACATCGGGAATAGGAGAATCGTTTGCGTCCACACATATGACTTTGAGCGTCGCCTCTTTCTCCATGAAGATGTCGATTTTCTGGCCAGCCTGACAACCGGGGATTTCCGTGTTGCCGTATCCAACCTTGCTCGCTCTGAGATTAACCATGTCTCCCTTTGAAAGGCGCAAAGAGAAAGTGCCGTCTACGGCGCTCTGGGTCCATGGGCCCAGAGTGAATTCAGGGTTGGCTGTCACGGTGAGGCCGTTGGCCCGTCCCCAGAGCTCGCGAAACGTCTGCACCTTGGCACCAGGGACGGGGTTGCCTTCTCTGTCGAGTACTCTGCCAAAAAGGTCGAGATCGCGGTTGGCTTGGCTTAAGTCAAGGGCTGGAGGTAGGGAAGTCACCTCGGAACTTGCTTTAGGTGCCTTCCCTGATTCCGACGGGGCCAAACCTTCGGCAGTTGTTCGGCTTGGCATGCTGGGGCCAGACTCCATGCCTTCCACAACGTTGGGGTCAACGATTTCGATGCCGTTTTCTTCCTCAGAGAATGCCCAGAAGCCGATGCCGATCATGACAGCCAAGAGAACCAAAATAATCGTGAGATTCTTCGAGTGCATGGACATCGCTTTTTTCACCTCTTGTTGTTCTAATCCGCCATGGATGACAGCCAACTACGTGACCAACGTTTCATCCTACATACTTCTAACTCAAAGTCGAGTTGGCTGCCGCGAGGTCGTGAATTTTTCGGGGCAGGATTTTTGCTGGGATGTTGCTTGGCGATCCTGGTCTCGTGATCTGCCTCGTGTGCCCTGATCCACTGTTATTATGGAGGTAGGTGCGAGCCATTTCCATGTTGGCATTGACCTAACGACTAAATTGAATCCAGTCGAAGCTGACGCGGATGTCTGGAGGGCCGCTGAAGGCATAGGCCATGAGGCCTACTTCCACAGTGTGAGGAAGTTCGGGGTGGCTATGAGCTCGGAGGAACTGCCATGGATCTGTGTTGTTCGGACGATAGTAGGCTGAGATCAAGTCGCCAGATCGTGTGAGTCTGAGTTCGCCGTCTGCACTGGGGATGGGGTGTAAGACGAAATTGCTGACGCTCAAGGTCGTGGACTTGTCCTCGGCAGCAATGGGAGTGCCGGGGACTCCTGCTCCTAAGACCGCGTGCATGGCGTTGCGTCCCCCAGAAACGGTGTTCGGCTCACGAATGATGATGCCGCCAAATTTGTAGCTCAACGATGGAGGTAAGTTGAAGTTGCTATTTCTGGTGGCACGTACATGGGAGATCATGGTGAAGTCACCGCTGATTAAACGCCCAATCATGGGTCCTTCCCGGTCGTGAAACCAAATGTTGGCCAGGCCGGAGGCGGTGGGGGTGATATGAAGTTCACCACCACTGACATCGAATTGACCTAAGTGGCCATTGTGGACGCGCCATTGTGAATCCAGGTCTGTGCCATCAAAGGAATCGTCGAAGACAGCAACGCTGTCAATGGGCAAAGTCTTGGTTGAAGAAGTGAATGCTCTTGTTTCGGGAAAAGTTGGGGGAATTACGATGGCTTGCACCGAGGCGTTGACGAGAGGTGCCCCAAGAGGAATGGATAGACTCAAAGAAGATAAGCCAGTTGCATCAGCGTAGGAATGCCCGAGAATGCCGTTGGGAGCACTGATGTCGAGGGCCAAACCCAAACCACGATATTGATTGCCGGCACCAAGGCCACTCAAGCCAAAGAAGAAGACGACCCGAGAACCTGGTGGCGTTCCTGTGACGCTGAATGTCGCTGACTCGCCGCGGATGAGGGCGGTGACGTCCAAGTCTTGGGCGGATAGGCATCGAACCATCGAAAGAGCGAGAACGGCCATCATGACCCAGGAAATCTGCTGTCTGAGTTGGATCAAGATCATGAATTTCTCCTGAAGCTACCGCCATAGAGTGGGGCCGTACTGACATATAGAAAGCTTCCCCTTCTCCTTTCAAGATGCCCAGGGATTCTCGCATTGAGATCTCATTTCTAACGTGGAATAGCAGCTTCTGGAGGTTTGGGCATGGGGAAGTGCTTCTTGAGGCGATTGATGGGGGCTTCGATGAGGTACCAACTGACAGTGCCGAAAAAGAGCACGAGGGCCAATCGGACGGTGTAGTCATTGAATTGGTTGAGGCCTGGAAATTTCTCGTAGAGCCAATCCCCTAAGTCAAACATAGCCATGTGCATGAGGTAGAGGCCGTAGCTGATTTTCCCCATGTAGGCGATGAAACGAATTTGCAAGAAGCGAGATAGGAGAGAGTCGTCGTCATACCAGAGGCCCACGATTGTTGCGGTAATTCCTATGGCATAAAGCGTCTGGAGTTTTCCGGGAACGAACTGAAAGAAGCCAGTTTCCATGTGCGGGGCTGGCATTTGGGCCAAACCCAAAAGAAGAACTGAGCCGCCATAGAGCCAAGCCCATGAGGGGCCATATTTCAGTCCTTTTTCTGTGAGGACAGCGGCTAAACAGCCCCAGAGAATGTATTCGCCACAAATGGGCAGGAGGGCACCACAAAGAAGATCGGGATAATAGACGGCGAACCAAATCCGCAAGGCGATGGATGCCAGGATTGAAGCGAATAAGACAGTTGCACGCCAACTCTTCTTGGTCCACATCAACAGCAAGGGGTAGAGCAGGTAGAATTGTTCTTCGATGCACATGCTCCAAAGATGCATCTGTCCGAAGTCCCAATTCTTGAAGACTTCATGAAAGCCACTGCCATCCCGATCTAAGCTCAACCAGAACAACTTGATGTTGAAGGTGTAGGTGAGCTGAGACAGAGGGAAGAGGAGGATGCCGAACCACCAACAAACGAGAGTCACAATGTAGAATATGGGCAAGATACGCAGGGCTCTCCTGGCGTAGAATGCTTTGAAGAAGGCCTTCTTGTTTTGCGGGTCTCCCCGTAAGAGGATGCGGGTTATGAGGAAACCACTCATGACGAAGAAGCAAGGCAAGGCGTAAGTCAAGATCCACAAGGTGATGTTGTGGTGGTAGGTAAATACCGCCAAAAACAGCATACCGCGGAATCCGTCGAGTTGCGCTTTGTACATCGTTAGCGCTTTCCTTGAGACCGGGCGCGGTCATCAAGTTTGTCGACTTCGGATATAGGGGGCCACATAAACCCCCTTCGGCTTTCTGCTTGATAGAAATTACGAATGAGGGCGAGTTCGTCCCCATCTGGGATTTCGTTGACGACGCTTAATACGTCTTCAAACTTGCCACGACAGGCGAATATCCTGGCGTAGAGTTTCTTGATTGCCAAGCGTTTAGGACCATTAAGACCGGCTCGGCGCATCCCGACGACGTTGAGTCCACGAATCTGCGAGCGCCCAATGACTGTGGAAAAAGGTGGGGCATCTTGCCCAGCGCCGCAGCCACCACCTAGCATGCAAAGATCACCGATACGGGTGAATTGATGGACGACCACATTTCCTGAGATGAAGGCCTGATTTCCGACCTGTACGTAGCCGGCTAAGACCGTGTTGTTGCAAACGATAACGTCGTCGCCAATGATGGCGTCGTGAGCAATGTGGGAGTTGCCCATGAAAAATCCCCCATGCCCGATCGTCGTGGTGCCACCGGGTGTTGTGGCCCGATGTACCGTGGCATTTTCACGGAAGATGTTGTTATTGCCGATCTCAACGAAGCTGACAGTGTGGTGGTCAAAGGCCTTATCTTGAGGTGTGTTGCCCAAGACAGCTCCTGGGTGAATTTCATTGTTTCGCCCCAATTTGACGCCGGTCATCAGGTGAGCCCGGGCCATGATGATCGAATTGGCCCCGACTTCGACCCCAGGCTCGATGATGGCGTAGGGGCCCACAGTCACGTCATTTCCTAAACGGGCGTTCTTATCGATCAATGCAGTGGGATGTATTCTTGAATCGCTCATGTCTGTCTCACCGGGTGATGGGGGTGATCATAGTGATCTTGGGTCCGGTGTCGAGATTCAAAGGGCATCTAGGGTGAAGCGAAGCAATAATCGGCGGGAGAAGATAAAGGAAACACAGCCAAGGAAAAGATTTCAGGCGTAGAGAGGAAGGAAGGATTTTTTACGTGTATGGGACACAACCTCGACCATGTTTCTGCTTCCACACTAAGCTCGTCTTCCATTGTTTTCAAGGGAATCTTGTTTGGAAGATCTCTTCTAAGAAATTACTCCTGAATTATGAGCCAAACCAGCCCACCTTATCGGCGAGATCGGCTGAAAAGCCGGGATGAACGAGGGGGGTAAAACCCCCATGAATGAAGTAACCCCTTCACAAGGTTTCCCTTATCTGAGAGAAGAGAGGCCCATGTCAGACAACTCTCAAAAACTTTTTGATCTGCTCGACGCGGCGAAAGGTGGCGATCGTGCCGCCCTTAATCGCTTGGTGGAGATGCATGAGCCTTTACTTATCCGCTGGGCCAGAAAGAGGTTGGGTTACCCTCTTCGGACTTTGGAAGAGACCCGGGATATCATGAACGACACTTGGATGGTCGTCATGCGCAAGCTCCCCAGCTTTGAATATGAAGACAGCCGCTCATTTTTGCGCTGGCTCCGTGGCATTTTGACGCGGATCGTTCTTCAGAAAGCCAATGGCGGCCATATTAAGCGTCGACTTTTGATGCCGGAGGGGGTGGATGTGAAGGATATGGCGGCGACGCCATCGACTCGGGCCAGTTTGGGTGAGCTTCAACGTTTGCGATATGCTGAATTGAGGGCTTTCGAGAAAATAGACCGAG
>WFTN01000263.1 GCA_015485455.1 Planctomycetota bacterium
CCCTCCCTGAGCGTCACCAGAAGATTCTGCGCATGCGCTTTGGCATCGGCGCTGATCGCCCCTGCACTTTGGGTGAGATTGGCAAGGAAATCGGCGTATCAGCGGAACGGGTTCGCCAGCTTGAAGCGGCAGCTTTCGAGAGGCTTCGCTCTGGCCCTGATGCTGTCCGTTTAGCCGAATTATTGGGAACAAGCTAATTCCTTCCCTCAAGAACACGATTTAGAAAGGCGGGAGCGCCAGAGCTCCCGCCTTTTCTTGTTCATTTCACCAATCCCCTCAATCTCAGGCTCAGTCAGGAATAAGTTAGAAGCGATTGCCCTGAAATTAGTTATCCTGGAACCATGACCTCGGACGAAGACAAGAAAAAAACGCGGCGGATCGACGCTGTCAGGCTTTCCGAGAATGACCTGACGCAAACATCTCCCCCCACTGGAACTGGCACCGGCGGCAGCCGAGGCATGTCTGATGGCAATACCGGTGCGGAGCTGATTCAGCCTCCAGATCGATTCACCCTACTCTCAGTCTTAGGAGAAGGGAGTCAAGGGGAAGTATGCAAGGCATTTGACACCCTGTTAGAGCGACACGTCGCCATCAAATTCCCTCACCGAGTGGGGGATGAAGAGACCGCCCGAGAGATCCTCTCCGAGGCAAGAAAAGCCGCTCGCCTCAACCACCCCAATGTGGTGACCATTTACGAAGTGGGTTTCTGGAAGAATCGTCCATTCATTGCCATGGAACTGATCGACGGAGTCAGTTTGGCCACGGTCATCAAAGAATGCGGTCGCATATCGGTTGAACGCTATGCCCGTTACGCCCGTCAAATCCTGAAGGCTCTCGGAGCGGCCCACAGATCTGGTCTCATCCATAGAGACCTCAAGCCCCACAACGTCCTCTTGGCTTCTGATGGCACCCTCAAGTTGACCGACTTCGGCGTGGCCCATGTTAGGAGTGACGTCAATGGCCGCGACGCAACGGTGAACATTTCGATCTCCGGGACACCGGCATACATGGCCCCCGAGCAATGGTTGGGCAAAAAACCCGATGCACGCTCTGACATCTATGCCTTTGGTTGCTTGTCATACAAACTCCTGGCCGGAAAAAACGTCTTTCCCAGTGCCAACATCATGGAGCAGCACTTGGAGACTCCCGCACCCCGCCTGCGCGACATAGCTCCCCATGTGCCTGAAAACCTCGATAGCATCCTGATGAAGTGCTTGGAGAAAAAACCTGGGGCGCGCTTCCAGAATTCTGAAGAATTGCTTCACGCCATTGACGCGGCCTCCCAAGACGAGGACGGCCCCGGAACTGCCCAATGGCCAGCGAAGCCAAAAAAGTCACAAGCAGGCTTGATCGTCATCATCTTACTGCTCATTGCCACCGGTGCCACAGGATGGCTTGGATTCACCGATCAAGGGCAAGAGAATCTCAAAGAATTGAAGGCAGCCTTGGGCATCAAAGAACCCAAGAAACCAATTAAGACCAAGCCACAACCAAAAGAGATCTCCAAGTCTGAGCAAGAGCGACAAATAGCAGAGGCCAAAGGGAAGAAGCTGCTGTCCGATGCAGAAAAGGCCATCGGTTTCGAACAACGCCTCGACTTAGCCCAGCAGTCTTTTGATCTATTGCCAATAAACTCAAACGAACGCGCTCGCGCCAAAGAGATCATTGAAATCGCACGAGCAGAGAAAGAACGCACCACAGAAAAAATGGTGACGACCAAGTTTGAGTCGCTGCTTCAAGAAGTGAAGACACTGCGTACTCAAGGAGAGATTCGAGATGCAGAAGTCAAACTCGAGACAGCCCAAAACATGTACGAAAGTTCAGATTGCTTGAGCAGTCGCGGCAATGACCTTATGGAGATCAAACTGCCTCTCATGTCCGATCTCGCTCAAACTTGCACCGCCGGTGGTTTCTTCGAGGATGCTTCTTCTTACTTCGCCGAAGCCGGCCGCATTGCCGATCGCTTGAAGAATCAAAGACAACGAGATCGATTTAAGTTTGAAGCGGAAACCTGCAGCCGCATTGCTCGTTTACAAAAGATTGTTTCCTCTCAGCCTCGTCACGTTCTTCACGAATTAGCCAGCATGACCGACTTGGCCAAGCGCTTTCCTGCCACAACTTTCATGACCGCCCACGCCTGGCAAAAGGTGGGGGCCAAGAGACGCGCCCGTAAAGCGATTATTACGTTCATTACAAATAACCCTTCCTCCCCTCTCATACCCGACGCAGAGCTGTTAAAAAAATCTCTGGCAAACTAACCTTGCTCTCCTAAGTCCTGCCCCGCCAGTGACAAAGAACGAAAGACCAAAGTCTGGGGATTCCTTGAACCAAGGCAGGCGACAACTATAGTAATTCAGTGCGCTTCAGCATTCCCAGCAGTCAATCAGTTCAACGAGACACATCACTATGCGTCCATGCTTTCTTCTCATAGCCATCCTTCTGGCATTCACCTCGCCGACGGCATTGGCACAAGGAGGATTCAGAAATGAACCGGACTACTATCCTCTTGGAGGGATTGAAGCCAAAGGCATCGTAACCCCAACGGGCAAATCTCAAGGAATCGAAATCAAAGAGGTCTTTGCCAAAGGTCTTGGGGAGAAAAGCGGACTCCAAGTTGGCGACATCATCATAAAAGCTGCTGGCAAGAAACTCGCGGGCAAGACTGACGACGATGTCATCGACATGTTCTGCGCCCTCGTCGAAAAAGCAGAAGCCAAGAAAGGCGGCAACAAATTCGGCAAGCTTCCTGTCCTTGTCCTGGATGGCAAGAATCAGAAGAAGCGAAAACTTGACCTGAGAGTCCGCCTCTATCCCGCGCCATCGAAGAGTGACCCGAAGAAGTGCAAGAAGACC
>WFTN01000264.1 GCA_015485455.1 Planctomycetota bacterium
AAATTATCCCGGCCATCCACGACGCCGCTCACTTCAACACCAATGGCATGAGCTCTTTTGGACGTTCCACCGGATTCGCCAATAGCGGCTTGGTTACCACGGTTTTTCCTGAAGATTTCGAGGAAGTGGGCCCCCTCGGGGGTCTTCGTTTGCAGGAAAAATACGAGAAACGGGCCGCGGAGATTGCTGGGAGCCAGTTTTTGCTACCGGCCCAGCGTTTGGACGATTTTGTCGAGAATCGCCTTTCTGACGACCTTCCCGCCACAAGCTGTCGATCTGGGGCGATTCCAGCCAACATTGCAGCATTGGCTCCGTCCTATGTTATGGAGCGCATTCGCTCTGCCATACGGCATTTTGATCGCCAAATGAGAGGATTTATTCATCCGGATGCTATCCTCTGTGGGCCTGAGGCACGATCTTCGGCCCCGGTGAGAATTCTTCGGCAATCCGAAACGTTGGAGTCAGTGAGCATCGAAGGTCTCTACCCAGTGGGAGAGGGGGCTGGGTATGCCGGTGGAATTGTAAGCGCCGCGGTGGACGGTTGGCGAGCAGCGGAATCTCTTGTCAGCCGATATGCCCGCTCTGTGGAAGACTGATTTGCGGTTCGACTTTTGGTCGAATCGAGTATGATGTCAGCCCCCAGCGTTCCTTTGTGAAAAGGGCATCGCGCACCTGACAAATGCAATGAGGCCTCCTGGGTGAGGTCGTGGTGAACAACTTTGAAGTTGTTTCAAAAATTGAGGAGATCGTATGACCATGCGACGACAAATCGTTTTCAAGACTAGCCTTCTGGCAGCCCTGTTTGCCTTCTTAGTTGGGGTAAGCCAAATACAGGCGCAAAGCCAGGCAGATGTCTTTCGCGTCGCATTTGAGAAAGCCGTAGATGCCAACGATTTCTCAATGCAAGCCAAGATGGTGGACGAGAACAAAGACGCAGCCTTTTACGCTTACTTCCTCTACGAGAAGCTCTGGGTCGGGTACAGCCTTGCCAACAATGCAGAAGCCGCCGACAAGCAAATGCTCAATATGCAGTATTTGAGCTCAAATTACCGCACTAAGCATGATGATAAGTTTCTGACCGCGAGGCGCCTCAAAGTCGCGGCTTACACGCCCGAACAACTCAAGGCCTATGTGGAGGCAAGAAAGGCTGCGGAAGAAGGCTATGTGGCCTACAACGATGGGGCCGCAGACGGCAATGAAGAAGCCATGTCCAAAGCTATCGCCGCCTACAGTCGTGCTGCCCGGGGTTATATGAAACTGGGTGACGACTACTTGACGGCTGAAACTGCAGATTTTGTCGGTCGCTGTTGGCTCAAGGCCGGGAACCATTTCAACAGCGCCTACTGGTACCAGACCGCCTCAAGACCAGCCCAAAAGGCCGGTGTCATTGCTCGTTTTCCAGACATCAATAATGCCATCACCAAAATGCGCGAAAAACGTCAGGTGGAATTTCCTGAGCTGATCGATACCAAGTTATCCATGGCGGATGCCAAAGTCGCTTACGACAAAGCTTTGGCCGCCCGGAATCAGATCCCCACTGAGGGAAGTGAGAAATCCGGTGGGAAGTCTGTCGGGGCGTCGAAGGCCCCCACGTCTTCCGCAGAATATACTTTTGTCGATGACAAGGGATTCAAAGAAAAGTCCCTTCCACTCTTCACCAAGATCAAGGTGCCCTATTACAACTTCGCCGTTTGCCGTCCAAACAACCCCAGGAAAGATCCCTTCCTCCAGTACATCTTGCTTGAGAAGGACAAAGATCCGGTTCCAGTCAAGAACTTCCTTCCTGGGGCAGAAATGCATTATGACGGCAAGGTCTATTTGAAAGGGAAGAAAGATAAGTCTGCCAAGAAGCTAAAGCTGAAGCAGAAATTCATCAAGCTCAAGAAAAAGGTCGTCTATCCTGATGACAAGAGCCGCACGATTACCAACATGGTGATGGACTACGGTGCGGAATCCTTGAAGCTCTTTGGCAAGAAATACAATGACCCCAATTCTGCCAACCAAAAACTGATTGCATGGCTCGGAGCTACGGGCCTTGAAGGCACGGTTCGCGGTCACAAAGTGACCTTGCTTGATTGCAATGGCAACGGATCTTTTCGGGACACCGGTGTTGACGCGGTCATGATTGGCAAAGGGAAGAAGGCGCGCATCGAACCTCTCGGACGTTTCATTCTCTTGGAAGAGAATGGTGCTCTATATCCATTCGAATTCAAAGTGGTTGGTGTAAGTACCGGCCTCGTTCGGTCCCGTCCTTACAAAGGATCACTGGCCCCGGTTCGTGTGAACTTCAAGACCGCCAGTGGCGTCCGGCCAGACTTTCTTATCGTTCAAGGAAGCGGTGAAGACGCAGAAGCCTATTTTGATATCGCCAAGGCCATCGACAAACCTATGTGGATTCCCCCAGGGCGCTATGCAGTCCACCTCGGATACATCACTCTTGGCAAGGGCAAGAAACAATCACACATCTTGATTGGTCGTGGCAAGAGTAAGATGGAGGCCCGAAGTGGTCAGCTCAATACCTGGAATCTGGGTGGGGCTGGGGAAAATGGCTTCCGCATGAATTGCGATCTCTCCTCCGGGGATGCCCCCGGTGAGATCGTCGTCAAAGGCCAAGACATAGAAGTGATCGGAAATATGGGAGAGGTCTATTTTAACTTCCAGCAAGATCGCCTAGCTCCGACCGTCACCATCAGGAAAGAAAACGGCAAGGGCAAGGTCTTGGGGCGCAAAAACATGAAGGTCGATTCGAGAGGGCAGAAGATGATCGATCTTTGGTTCCCCACGGACATCACCATCAAGAATTGTGGCAGCAGCAAGGATAAACGAGTTGGTCAGCTCGTTTATGACCACAAGATTCTGGGCAAAATTGTCTCCGCCTGGACCCGGGTGAATTAACCACCTTCGCTGGAAATCAAAAGAAGCCCACGATTCAGTGAATTGTGGGTTTCTTTTTTTCACAGAGGCCACATCCTACTTTTGCCCCAGGGGTGATTTCGTCATAACGGGAGTGAATCCAGCCCATATTTTGATTCGGAAGGGTTTTTTACGTGATTCGGGTTGCCGCTGTTTCTTATTTTAATGCCAGGCCATTGGTAGAGGGCTTGAGGTCGCAGGAAGACTTCGAGGTTCGAGATCTGCCACCTGCAGAAGCAGCAGAGGCTCTTTTGTCTGGGGATGCGGATGTGGGCTTAGTGCCTTGTGTCACCCTGCTTAAGGACCCTCGTTTGACCTACTTGCCAGGACTTTGCATCGGTGCCCATGGGGCCGTTGACAGTGTCTTGCTCTATCTGAAGAGCGGAGTTCTTGAGAGGGGCCAAGGAAAAATCAGAATCGCCCTGGATCCTCACTCTCGCACGTCTCAGATGCTGACAAAAATCTACTTGGTTAGTTTCTTAGGCCATCCTTGGGAACGATTTGAGTTTGTTGAAGAATCACCAAAGGCCTTGCTTGAGGATGAAGAACGGGCGGAGCAATTTGATGGCATCTTGGTCATCGGCGATTTGGCGCTCTTGCGGGTGCCCCAAGGCCCTTGGGAATGTATTGATCTCAGCTTGGCGTGGACGGAAGCCACAGGGTTGCCTTTCGTTTTTGCTGTTTGGGGAGTGCGTCATGAAACTCTAACTCGCCATCCTGATTTATCGAATAAGTTTCTTGCCGCTTTGGACACCGGCATGGAAGAGATTGAGTCCATTGTCCGGGAGTTGGCTTCAAGCTTTGGTTTGAAGGACAGCCTGGCAAAACATTATTTGACCGAAAGAATTGTCTTCCGCATGGATGACCAATCAGAACGGGGATTGAATGAATTTCTCAATCGATGCCGTTCTTGGGAGAACTTAGCCGATGCTTGATCTGAAATTTGTTCGTCAAAATCCCGACGTCGTTCGTGATGGCGCTATCAAGAAGCACATTGCTTGCGATGTTGATCAGGTTCTTAAGTTGGATAGTGAAGTGCGTAAGCTCCGGGCTGAATCAGAGTCCAAGAAGGCTGAACAAAACAAAGCCACGAAAGCGATTCCTTCACTTCAAGGCGACGAGAAGATGGAGACGATCAAAGCCATGAAGGCTTTGGGAGCGGAGCAGAAGGCAATAGAGTCTCAGGTCAAGTCTCTTGACGAAGAATTGCAGAGGCTTTTGTTGACCTTGCCGAATCCACCGGCAGCAGAAGTCCCAGATGGCAAGGACGACTTAGAGAACGTCGAAATGCGATCTGAAGGAACCATTCCTACTTTTGACTTCGACCAACGTGATCACCTCGAACTGGGGCAAATGCATGACATGTTCGACTTTGAGCGTGCCGCCCGTATTGCTGGGAGCCGCACCTATTTTCTGAAAAATGCTGGAGCCCTCTTGGAACTCTCAGTGCTCAGGATGTCTATGGACCATATGGTGGCCAAGGGTTTCTCTCCGATGATCGTGCCCAACTTGGTGAGGCGAGAGGCTATGGAGGGAACGGCCTATTTCCCTGGTGGAGAAGACCAAGCCTATTGCACGGAACGGGATGACCTCTTTTTGATTGGCACGGCCGAAGTGCCTTTGACTTCCTACCGCGCCGGTGAAATCTTGGACATGTCAGAATTGCCCACGAAACTTTGTGGCTGGTCCAACTGTTATCGCCGAGAAGCAGGGGCTGCGGGACGGGATACCCGAGGGCTTTACCGCATTCACCAATTTCAAAAAATTGAACAAGTCATTCTTTGCCCCAATGACGAGGAGATTTCGAAGCAGTTTCATCAAGAGATCCTGAAGAACTCGGAGGAAGTCTTGCAAATGCTTGAGCTGCCTTATCGGGTGGTCAATGTCTGTGGGGGTGACTTGGGTAGCGGGCAGGTGCAAAAGTTTGACATCGAAACCTGGATGCCATCCCGGGAATCGTTCTCCGAAACTCATAGTGCCAGCCGCTTTCATGATTTTCAGTCGCGCCGCTTAGGATTGCGATATCGGGATGCAGAGGGCAAGGTGCGTTTCTGTCATACCCTCAACAACACTGTCATTGCTTCCCCTCGTGTTTTGATTCCTTTGATTGAGAACCATCAGCAAGAAGATGGCAGTATCCACATTCCACAAGCTCTGCGACCTTACATGGGCGGGGTAAGTCTCTTGGAGCCGAAGAAAAAGTAGAGGCTTGGAAGTCGGGGAAGTCTTGGGATTGACTAATTGCCGCCCCGTAGCACACCCAAGGGGTTAGCACCGCCAGCGTTGTTGCTGCCCCCACGGATGATGTTCAAGAATGGGTTGCTGGTGGAGTTGGTTGGGGTGGTCCCGCTTCCGTTGGGATTGTTTCCGCTTCGTCCACCATTGTTGCGCCCTCCAGCACGTGCGCCGTTTGGACCATTGGCACCCCCACGGTTAGCACCGCCGATACCACCGCCGCCTCCTTGCTGGAAAGGTTCGGCAACAGTGCCATCCCAGATGGAGGTAGCTTGCATGTTGCCTTTGTCTTCGCGGTATTGGGGTAGGAGAATGATATGGATGTAAGAGCGGTCTAACTCTTGTTCTCGTCCATCACGGTTCATGCGGTCCATAACATCCTGGTCGATATCTGGGGATACGACGAGCTCGATCTTGACTGCCACTGGCAAGGCCCCCAGGTCTCGGGATGCCCATTCGTCATCCCACTCCAAGGACTCTTCTTCTTCGGCCCCATCTTCTTCTGAGCTTTCACGCCCTCTGGAAGAGTTACCAGCGAGGTCTTGCCCTAAGCGCGTTTCCAGATCATCCCCACCAAATTTCCAGCCCGTATATTGGACGCGGAAACTCACCACTCGATCGGAAATCATGCGAAAGTAACCCCCAGAGAACTGGCGGTCGTTCACCATGGGTTGCTCGCGGCGGTGTAACTCGAAGTAACGGTCATCATCGGGGTTTTCTTTCAGCACCCAGCTCACTTCCGTCAGCATAGCTTTGTGAGGCTCAACGACGCTGATTTCTTCATCATCCAACAGAGATGGGCGGCAAGTGATGAAATGGAGCTGATCACCCCGGTTGCCATTGCCAATGTCGACCTGTTTGCCATGGAAGAAATTGTTCTCAACGATGTTGTAGAAGTAGGCGTTTTCCAGGTCGTCTTGGAGTTGGCTCAAGATGGCAGGGCCTTGTCGTCCAGCATCGCTCATTTCACGCACATACATCT
>WFTN01000265.1 GCA_015485455.1 Planctomycetota bacterium
CTTGAGGGTCTGCATGTCGCACGTGCTGAATCAAATTGATGACCGGCCGCCCCGGAGATTTGCGTTGCTCTGGGGACAAGGCCAGCCAATCAAATCCGGCGAGAAACAAAACGTCAGCATCCTCGATGTCAAAACCCTTGCGAACTTCAAAGTCTCCAGCTTCTCGACCCTGAAACCAGGGATTACGCCTGGTCCAAATTGATGACTCTGTGAAGTAAATCTGAGGACGAAAGTTTGAGCTGCTCTGCACATGTTGGAAGTAATCGAACACCTTCAAGTGACCACCACTGAAGTCAAGAAGATCTCGATGAAACAGAACCGACTTTGTCACCGAATCAACCTCGAATGAGTAAGACTCAAGAACCCGACTACTCAACCACCTCAACAGGAAGGCGCACTTCGCGCCCGATCTTGCCAAATTTATAGACCCGCAACCAAACAGTATACACACCGGGAGCGGTGAAGGTGTGTTCGATTTGGGGTAACTCTGTGCTGTATTCCGGTTTTCGGCTGCCACCCACATCCCAGTCGAAGACAAACCCCTTTCGCTTGAAGGTCGTACTGAAGGTGGCTGGTTCACCAACCTTAACCCTCTGAGGGCCCTTCATTTTGACCTTGGGGGCCTTGCCCTTCTTGGGCTTAACAGGATGGTAACTGCCAGCCTTTATGTTCTTCAGGGCCTGAACCCCTCCATCAGGCCAGTAAACAAAGGCACTCACAATTGCACCTTGATCCCCCAGGCCGAAGTGGATGCGATTGTCGTTTTGCTGACCATGACTTCCCATGGTCGTAGCAAGAGTACGAAGCTGCACACCTCCCTCTTGAATCAAGAGCACCTGGGCTCCGATCATTTGTTTGCCTTTGGTCTCAATCAAGTCAAAACCAACCCAAGGACCTGAATCCGTGGTATTGCGAAACACATGAATCGCCGGTTTTCCATCGACCTTGGCCGCCCCGCAAACAACAACATCCAAACGACCGTCGGAATCGATGTCCGCAAGAGCTCCCCCATAACCGCCCCAAATCTGAATGCCAGCTTCTTTGTGCTTTTCAGCAAAGGTCTTCCCGTTATTCATGTAGAGGACTCCATAAGAATAGGGAGCGTCACCGTAGATTTGATTGCAGAAGGTATCAATCCAACCGTTGTTGTCGAGGTCGCCGCAAACTGCATTCGACCACAATTCATCCCCGGTGTAGACGCCTTGAGGACCAATAGGACGTGTCTTGATGCCAAGTTTAGCCCGCTCATCAACGAAGTGAAAAAAGGGAGGTCCTTGGTTTATGAACATGTTGGAATCATCACAGAGGTAACCGCGCACATCGAAACTACGCCCTGTAGCTTTCTTAAAGTTCGGACCTGCGGGCCCGGCATACTTGTGGACCAAGTTGGCCACCCAGAGATCGAGGTAGCCGTCATTGTTGAGGTCGGCCCAAGAAGCACCAATGGTATGTCCCCATTGATAGCCAACCTTTTTTCCTATCTCTTTGACCGTAAACATCTCTGGGTCTTTGCGGCCCGTGACGCCATAAGACGCCGCTTCATCTCGAAGACTTTTGCCATCTTCATTGAGCCAAAGGAAATTTGGCTTCAAATGGTAGTTGCCCGAGTAGATGTCTTGATCCCCATCCCAATCGAAATCTGCGGCAATGACAGCACGCCCGTACATTTTCTTGTCGACGCCATAGGTCTGAGACATGTTCCCCATGGGGACGATCTTTTGTCGTTTCTTTGGCTTGATCTGAGACGACAAGGCCTTCTTACGTTTCGTATTGAGCCAGAGAGATTGCTCGAAATGCTGAGTGGGATTGTATTTGTTGTTGCCACCACCAAAAACATCAATCCAACCATCCCCATCGATGTCCGCCCAAGCCATGGCCGAGGTTGAGCCGTGGGGAAACACGATCTTAAGCTCTTTGCTGAAGTCAAGAAACTTGCCCTTGCCATCGTTGATCCATACCTGACCGGAACTGGTGGCAAAATCGAGTTGGCCATCTAAGTCGAAGTCGAACCAACATCCAGATGGTCCCCGCGCTCCTTTGAGACCAGCGGCAGTCGTTACATTAGTGAATTTGACATCCCCATCAACGCAGTCATTGCGATAGAGGATATGGCCATCCACTAAAAGATCTGGATCGCCGTCATTGTCGTAGTCACCGAATGCCAAAAGAGGCTCTCGAATGTTCGAGGAAATCGATGCTTCTTGGCTCACGTCTTCGAAGGATAGGGAAGTGCCCTGTCCTTTCAACGTCACAGACGTCAAGAGCAACAGGAGGCCAAGAGCGGTGTATTTCGCGAGGTTCATCAGTTCAATCTCACAGGACAACATCTTAGGGGATTCAGTGTGCCATGAAAAAAGCGCTGCCCCAATGGACAGCGCTTTCGAAGAATAACTATAGCCGTCGTCTGCTCGTTACTGAACGATGAGCTCATGAGCTTCGGCATTGCCCAAATCCTGTGAGTTCCGTCCTGGATCGAAAGCAATCAACAAGATCATGTAGGAGGTACCGGTTCCTGACACGGACATAGGAATCGAACCGGAATGAACAAAACTACCCAGCACAGGGGCAAACGGTGCGAAGGGGAAAGTAAGGCCATCAGCCAGGATATATGTAGGGAGTGCACCACTATAGACGATGGTGGGAATCGGGTCGCCAATGAAGCTTGATGTGGGAGCTGGGAAACCCGTTGGGAATGGTTGGGCAACAGCTAAGAACGGAAGGTTCGTAAGCTGCATGTTCGGTGAGTAATAGCGCAATTGAACCACATCGCCACCGGAAACGACGTGTTGATTCGTTGGCTGAGTATCCAAGACGTTATTGATGCTCACTTCGATGGCGGCATCAGTGCCATTACCGATGTAAGCGGCCACTGGCAATGCTGTGTCCAACCAAGGGAAGACATTTCCAGAGCGGCGACCTGAGCTGTGAACCGGGTTAAAAGGTAGACTCGATGACTTCGTGGGGACGCCCAAGGGAGACTCTGGAATCTTGGAGACCGACTCCCCGTCACTGTCTCCGGGTCCTTGGCTCACATAGGTGACTTGATCGACTATAGTGCCGAAGGAATCGGTCAATGTCATGGTATCGCCACCATTATTCAATCCGAGAGCAAAAGTACCCCCGTTCGCGGCTTGGGCTTGGAGTCCAAAGTTTTGAAACGTCTGGAGGTTTCCGCCACCGAAAAGCGTAAGGGCTTCTCC
>WFTN01000266.1 GCA_015485455.1 Planctomycetota bacterium
ACCCTGATATCTGTATCCGTTGCGATCAAAGATGATTTCCTTCACCCCGGCATCAAGTACCTTGGCGGCAATATCTTCGCCCACAATTTTAGCTGCATCCACGTTACCGCCGAACTTCACTTTGTCGCGAATATTCTTCGACAAAGTAGAACTCGCGCAAAGCGTCTTGCCAGCTTCATCATCGATGACTTGGCAGTAGATGTGCTTTGAGGTCCGAAAAATCGAAAGGCGAGGCCTTTGTTCAGTTCCGGTGATGTTCTTACGGATGGAGCGCTTGCGTCGGAGCAAGCCTTTCCGTTTTCTTACGATTCGATTAGCCATTGCTATAGCCTCTTACTTACCCGCCACGGCCTTACCGGCCTTGCGACGAATGACCTCACCGACGTACTTGATCCCTTTGCCCTTATATGGCTCAGGTGGTCGAACTTTGCGAATGATGGCGGCCATTTGCCCCACAACTTGCTTGTCCGGTCCAGAAATCGTGACGGTTGTGTTACTCGGAGTTTCAATCTTCACACCTTCAGGCATGGCGATTTCAACAGGATGACAGAATCCGATTTGAAGGGTGATTTTGCTACCGGCTGCCTTAGCAGAGTAGCCCACACCGATGATCTCGAGCTTCTTCTCAAAGCCCTTTGAGACACCTTCAACCATGTTGGAAACCAAGGAACGATAAAGACCGTGGCGCGCCCGGTGGGGCTTGCTGTCTTTTGTCCTTGTCACCTTCACTTCGGAGCCTTCAACTTCCAACTTGACGTAGTACGGTTCGAAGTCTTGGATGAGTTCACCCTTGGGGCCCTTGACCGCAATGGTCGTGCCCTTGACATCGACGGTAACGCCAGAAGGAATCGTGACAGGCTTTTTGCCGATTCGCGACATTGTTCGTTCCCCTACCAGACAGTGGCGAGAACTTCGCCACCGACATTTTGTTCCCGTGCCTCAGCATCGTTTAGGATGCCCCGCGACGTGCTGACGATCGCAATTCCGAGGCCATCTAAGACCCGTGGAATCTCCATAACACCCCGGTAGACGCGACGGCCTGGCTTGCTGTACCGCTTGATCTCGTTAATGACCATGTCACCATCCGGACCGTACTTGAGCGCAATTTTAATACGTCGCTCAACTGGGGTGCCTTCAAGGATCTTAAAGTCCGAGATGTAGCCGCTGCGCTTGAGAGCCTCGGCGATACCGACCTTGACCTTGCTGAGTGGCACCTCGACAGAACCACGCTTAATGGCGTTGGCGTTGCGGATGCGAGTCAGCATGTCTGCGATTGGATCGGTCATGCTCATTTCAAATACCTCATTTCATTCATCCATCGATGCGGCTGATCAGCAGCCGACTCCGATTTATCTACCAGCTTGCCTTCCGAAGTCCCGGAATCACGCCTTCATGCGCAAGATTGCGCAAGCAGATGCGACATAGACCAAACTTGCGATAATACGCACGCGGCCTTCCACAGAGGTTGCAACGGTTGTACTCCCGTCCCTTGAACTTCGATTTGCGTTTGCATTTCTCGATCAAAGATTTCTTAGCCATGAACCGTACCTCTTAGTTCTTGCGAAATGGCATGCCGAGTTGTTTCAGCAACTCGAATGACATCGCGTCGTTGTTCCCAGTCATCACGAACGTAATGTCCATGCCCTGAGTCCAGTCGACTTTGTCCAAATTGATCTCAGGAAAGACGACCTGGTCTGCCAGTCCCATACTGAAGTTGCCTCGCCCATCAAAACTCTTGGTCTTGATGCCGCGGAAATCTCGAATACGAGGAATCGTCAGTGTAAACAGACGATCAATAAACTCGTACATACGATCACCACGGAGTGTCACGCGGCAGCCCACGGGCCAACCCTCCCGAACCTTAAAACCAGCAACGGAATTTTTGGCCATACAAATTTCTGGCTTCTGTCCGGTGATGATTCCAAGATCGCGAGCAGCAGCGTCGATACGCTTCTTGTTCTCGATTGCCTTGCCAACACCCATGTTGACAACGACTTTCTGCAAAGCCGCGATTTGATGCGGATTTGACAGCTTGAATTTTTCCTTCAACGCCGGTGCGACTTCAGTGTTGTACTTCTCGCGAAGGCGTGGAGCTACGTTTGTTTCGGTCATCGTTTGCTACCTTAGCCGACTACTCGTCGGCGTCCTTGTCTTCAGTACGCGCGGGGGCGGTCGTAGCAATCGGATCACCGGTCTTCGTTGAGACCCGAATCTTCGATTTACCTTCACCCTGGAAGCGAACCCGAACACCCTTGCCTTCTTTGTCAGACCAGGGCATCACATTGGAAATGTGAATTGGAGCTTCTTGCTCCTTGCGTCCGCCTTCCGCTGGATTCTGCGGATTCTTACGCAAGTGACGAGTAACTTTGTTCACACCTTCGACAACGACGCGCTCTTCGTCGGAGGTAAAGGAGATAACGCGTCCACGTTTTCCTTTGTCCTTACCGGCGGTGATTACCACGATGTCGTTTTTCTTAATTCTTGCAGCCATGTCTTTTCCTTCTCCCTGCTCAGACGACTTCCGACGCCAGAGAGACGATTTTCATGAACTTCTTTTGGCGCAACTCACGAGCGACAGCACCGAAGATGCGTGTCCCACGAGGGTTGCCGTCATTATCAATCAAAACGAGGGCGTTCTTGTCAAAACGGACATAAGAACCATCGTCCCGGCGAACGGCACTCTTTGAGCGCACGATGACACCGCGAACCACCTCACCCGTCTTGATGTTGCCACCAGGAAGAGCTTTCTTGACTGATCCCTTGATGATGTCTCCAACCGCCGCGTAGCGACGACGAGAGCCACCGAGAACCTTGATACATTGCACCACCTTGGCACCGGTGTTGTCAGCAACATCCAGGCGTGTTTGCATTTGAATCATGCTTCACCCCCTTCCGCAGCTATAGCTGCAGCTGACGACTTACCGCGACGCACGATGCGTAGCAGGCGATAGAATTTCGTCTTCGACAGGGGACGACACTCAACCAATTCAACGGTGTCGCCGTTATGGGCTTCGCCCTTTTCGTCGTGGGCCTTGTAACCGGTGTAGCGCTTTACGTACTTACGAAAGCGCGGGTGCAAGACCAGACGCTCAGCTTTGACGCTGATGGTCTTGTCCATGCTATCGCTGGTCACGACACCAACGACAACTTTGCGTTTATTGCGTGTTTCGCTCATGGATTAGTCGTCCCTATGAGGCTTCTCACCTCGAATGTTCTGGCTACGTTCAGCCAAAACTGTCTCAATGCGGGCCACGGTCCGACGAATTTCACGACCCTCGTGAGGTCTTTCGTTTTCACCCGTAGCCGTCTTAAACCTAAAGTCGAAAAGTTGCCGACGCGTCTTCTTGAGGATGACCTCCAGATCAGCATCGTCCTTTCCACGAATCTCATCGATTCTCATATCTTTTGTCTCCTGGTCACGAGGCGGCACTTAAGCGGCATCTTGTGAGCGGTGCGAGCCAAAGCTCTCCTGGCCAGCTCCAAAGGAACACCACCAACTTCGTAAAGGATGGTCCCTTCCTTGATCACGGCGCACCAGAAATCGATATCACCCTTACCTTTACCCATACGAGTTTCCAAAGGTGTCGATGTCACGGACTTCTGCGGGAAGATCCGAATCCAAAGGCGGCCACCGCCAGTACGAACCACTTGGTTCGCCGTAATACGTCCGGCCTCGATCTGACGGGAAGTGATCCAGCCTGGCTCAAGAGCCTGAAGTCCGAAATCGCCGAAAGCAACGGTATTACCCCGTGTCGCTTTACCGCGAATACGGCCTCTTTGAAGCTTCCTGTGTTTTACTCTCTTGGGCATCAAAGCCATGTGAGAATCCTCCGTCCCTCGCTGGGACTTCGATCACAAACGCCTAAGCGTTTGCCGACCGTTTCTTATCTTTGAAGTTGCCGCGATTGATCCAAACCTTGACGCCAATGATCCCGTATGTGGTCTTGGCCAAACACAAGGCATAATTAATGTCTGCGTCCAGAGTTGTCAAAGGTACACGTCCCAGGGTGTCAGTTTGAATACGCGCCATTTCGGCACCGCCCAAACGACCAGCCAAACGAACCTTGATACCAACAGCTCCAGCGGCCATGCTCGCAGCCAAAGTCTTCTTCAAGATCCGGCGGAAGGGCATGCGCTTTTGCAATTGCTCACGGATGCTTTGCCCCACGATGCGCGCATCGAGCTCAGGGCGACCGATTTCATTGATGTTGACCTTCACGATGCGATTCGTGTCCTTCATCATCTTCTGAAGTTCAGCCTTCATTTCGTCCAACTTACGTCCCTTACGACCAATCAAGAGGCCTGGACGTGCGGTTGAAATGATAACGGTGACAACTTCACCGCTTCTTTCGATTTCCACTTGGGAAACGCCGGCGAAATCATAGTTCTCGCGAATGTGCTTGCGGATCTTGAAATCCTCAGCGATCAATTTCGAGAACTCGTTCTTCGGTGCATTCCAACGACTCACCCAAGGAAGAGTGACGCCGATGCGAAAACCGGTTGGGTTAATTTTTTGTCCCATTGAGGTACTCCGTGTCGCTACTGCGACTTAGTCCTTGCTTTCCTTGGTTTTTGTTGCCTTGCCTTTGCTTGACTTGCCGTCAGCACCGACAACTCCAAGGGTCACATGAATGTGACTCGTACGCTTACGAAACGGATTCATCCGGCCCATGGCACCTGGGCGCCAACGCATACGACCCTGCTTCAGAGGACCCTCGTTAATGAGGGCCGTCTTCACGAACAGATCGTTTGCTGACACAGCCTTCTCATGCTCGGCGTTAGCCAAGGCTGAGCGAATGACCTTATTGATCATGACTGCCGCCCGACGTGGACTCGTTCCGAGAACATCCAATGCAGCGTTCACTGGCAGACCTCTGACTAAGTCAATGACCAGTCTTGCCTTGCGCGCTGAAAGGGGTGCGTATCGATGACTCGCTTTGAATTCCATGACGAATCCTTACTTCTTATCCCGGCCATGACCGCGGTAAGTGCGGGTAGGCGCAAATTCGCCGAGCTTATGCCCGACCATGTCTTCAGTGACGTAAACGTTGACGTGTGCCCGTCCATTGTGAACGCCGAAAGTGTGACCAACGAACTCTGGGCAGATGGTGCAGGACCGAGCCCAAGTCTTGATGGACTCGCGCTTTCCTGCTTGGTCGAGCTTTTCGACCTTCTTCCACAGTTTCTCGTCGATATACGGGCCTTTTTTTGTTGAACGACTCATTTATTAGCGTTCCTCACTTCCTCTTCTTGCGGCGACGCATGATGAATTTATTGCTGGCCTTGTTCCTCTTCCGTGTCCGGCCACCCTTGGCAAGTACGCCCGTTGGCGAACATGGGTGACGACCACCGGAGCTACGACCTTCGCCACCACCCATAGGGTGAGCGACTGGGTTTTGAGCGGTACCACGCACCTTAGGACGGCGACCTTTGTGGCGGTTACGCCCGGCCTTGCCTAGAGATACGTGTTGATGATCTGCGTTGCCCATGGCCCCGATAGTGGCTCGGCACTCGGCGTGAACCCGACGCATCTCCCCGGATGGCAAAACGACCGTGGCATAGTTGCCATCACGAGCCAGAAGGCGGGCAACAGTGCCTGCGCTGCGGCAGATTTGGCCACCCCGATTGGGCTGCAGCTCAATGTTGTGAATGTCAAGTCCAAGAGGGATATCGCAAAGCTTCATAGCATTGCCGACTTTGGGCTCGGAACCTGGTCCACTGGTAACCAAACGCCCCACCTCTAAGCCCTTAGGGGCCAAGATGTATCGCTTTTCACCATCGGCATAAACCAAGAGAGCGATGTTGGCGGTACGGTTCGGGTCATACTCAATGGTCTTGACCTTTGCCGGAATCCCGTCTTTGTTGCGCTTAAAGTCTATGAGACGATAATGGTGCCTGGCACCACCACCACGACGGCGTGATGTCATTCGTCCGTAACTATTTCGACCACCGGTGCGTCGTTGCGACTCGAGCAAGCTCTTCTCTGGCTCTGTGCATGTGATTTCCTTGCGGAAGTCCAGCACGGAACCATGTCGTCGTCCCGGTGATGTCGGCTTGAATCGCCGAATTGCCATGTCAGTTCTCCTCTTGGCCCAGCTCTATCTTAGAGCAGGTCAATCTTGTCATCCGCGTGAATCGTCACGACGGCTTTTTTCATTTTGCCAGCAGTATGAAAGTTGTAACCACGACGCTTTTTCTTGCCCTTGAAGTTGACAGTATTCACACTCTCAACTCGGACGTTAAAAAGCTTCTCGACAGCCAAGCGAATTTGAATCTTGTTAGCTGTTGGCTGAACTTCAAAAGTGTACTGATTGCGAACTTCGGACCGATGCATATTGCGCTCGGTGATCAAAGGTCGACGAATAATTTCGGTTGCTTCAAGCAACATGAGTTGTCTTCTCCCGAATCTTCTCAAGAGCTCCCTCAGTGATGATGAGGTTCTTGAAGTAGAGCAAGTAGTAAGCGTTCAGCTCTTCGACTCGCATGACATGAACGCGGTTCAAGTTGCGGGCAGATAGAAGAACATTGTCGCAGCGAAGATCGGTGACAATCAAGCAGCTCTTACGCATACCCAAATCGTCCAGCATGGCGACCATCTGCTTGGTCTTGGGCGCATCGTAGGCCAATGAGTCAATCACAGCGACTTCGTTGTCACGGAACTTACTCAAGAGGGCCGATCGCAGTGCTTCCACCTTGGCACGCCGAGGCATTTGGTAGGTGTAGTCCCGAACCTTTGGGCCGTGAGGGACACCACCAGAACGGCACTGAGTAGCCTGAGGGTGACGAACACGAGCACGGCCAGTACCCTTCTGCTTAAAGAGCGCCTTCTTGGCATAAGCAAGATCGCTGCGACCCTTAACCGAATGAGTACCTGAACGCTGATTCGTTTCGTACATCCGAATCGAGTGGCGAAGAAGGCGCACACGGACGATATCGCCCAAGAAGTCTGTTTCGACTTCGCCCTTCGCTACTTTGCCACCCTTGTAGAGTGTTGTTTCCATCATCTACTCCTTGCTTCTGCGCTTATGCAGAAGCCGTTGAAATTGACTGGGTAATCTGAACCAAACCGCCGCGATGTCCGGGAACTGCCCCCTTAACCATCAGCAAGCCCCGCTCAACATCAACACCCACAACCTGAAGATTTCGTGTTGTAATGCGCTCGGTTCCGTAGTGCCCGGACATCTTCTTGCCCTTGAACACTTTACCTGGGTAAGCACTCATACCAATCGAACCTGGTCGACGGCGAGCCATACCACCATGAGTCATGCGGCCACCTTTGAAGTTGTAGCGCTTCATAACCCCGGCAAAGCCACGGCCCTTGCTGGATCCAACGACATCGACTTTGTCGCCCACAGCAAAAACGTCTGCTTTGATCTCGGCGCCCAACTCCATGTCAGGAGCGGCATCCAAGCGAATTTCACGAAGATGCCTTTGTGGAGCAACGCCAGCTTTTTTGCAGTGCCCTACCTCAGCCTTTGAAAGAACCTTTTCACGGGTTTCCTCAAAACCGATCTGCATAGCATTGTAGCCATCCTCACTCTCGGTAAGGAGCTTGGTCACATAACAGGGACCAACCTCCACCAAGGTGATGGGGATCACAATACCTTCTTCGGTAAACATTTGGGTCATGCGGCCTTTGCGACCCAGGATGAACTTTGTCATCGCCTCGTCCTCAACAACGACGAGCCCAGGAGTTTAGCTCCGGGGCCCTCACGTTATGCTTTGATTTTAACTTCGACACCCGCTGGCAGATTAAGACGCGACAATGCATCTACAGTCTTTTTAGTCGGGTTCTTCAAATAGACCACGCGTTTGTGGGTTCTAATCTCAAACTGCTCACGAGACTTCTTGTCGATGTGAGGCGAACGCAGAACCGTGTAGCGCTCGATCTTCGTGGGAAGAGGGATTGGTCCGACAAGACTGGCACCAGTACGGCGCGCAACCTCGACGATTTCAGTTGCCGATTTGTCAATCGACTCGTGATCGTACCCTTCCAGGCGAATCTTGATCGTGTCGTTCATTTCGTTTCTATCCGGTCCAATCCTTGGGCAGCTCGCGCTCCCCAACAACAGCCTCCCAGGACAATCCTGAAACAACTGTTCAATCCTGCAAAACCCACGGCAAATGCCGCGTTTCCCCCAAATTTGGGAGACGGGACTTTATCAGTTCACCCCGCGCCAAAAAAGGCCCAGAGCCCACCAATAGACGCAAGGACCAAAATGACCATAAAGCCCACTCACAGAGGGCTTTAGGCACTTTGGCACACCCGAAACGGGTGCAACAAATGAGATCTTTGCTAAAAAAGCCGGAGCCTTCCCAGACTGAGCCTTAGATGATGAACTTGTTCACCAGCTGAGGCGGTACTGGACGGTACTCCAAGGGCTCCATCGAAAATGACGCTCTTCCTTGACTCAGGGAACGACAAACCGATGCGTAGCCAAAAACTTCGCTTAGCGGCACACTGACGAGAACCTCATTGGGCTCTTCCGCCGTATCGATTTCCTCGATACTCGCACGCCGCGAATTCAAATCACCAATGATGTTACTCAAAAACTCAGCCGGCACACGGGATCTAAGTTTCATATATGGTTCTAGCAATTGAACATGCCCATTGGCAAAGGCATTTTCAACCGCCATATAGGCAGCTTGCTGGAACGCGATCTCCGAAGAATCAACTTCGTGGAAGGAACCATCTAAAAGGGTCACCTTGATATCCACAATTGGAAAACCATGCTCAAAGCCCCCCAAGCAAGCCGCATGGGCCCCCTCCTGGATGGGCTTGATGAATTCCTGAGGAATTGTGCCACCGACAGTCTGATTTTCGAAGACAAAGACATCATCGGGCCAAGGCTCGACTTTGACTTTCACATGACCATATTGCCCATGTCCGCCGGTCTGTTTAACAAATTTTGCCTCACCAACAACCTCAGACTCAATTGCTTGCTTGAATGCGACCCGTGGCTTGCCCACCCCAACATCGACCTTGAAGTCGTTTAGCAGCCGATTGCGGATGATCTCCAGATGAAGTTCACCCATACCAAAAATGAGTAATTGCCCAGTTTCTTCGTGGGTCGTACAGCGAAATGTAGGGTCTTCCTTGGCTAATTGTGCCAAAGCCTCCGTCAAACGCTCCCGATCCGCATTGGTCCGTGGCTCAATGGCAATTGAAATAACCGTTTCAGGAAAACTCATTCTCTCCAGGACCACAGGAAATTTCTTCTCGCAGAGCGTATCACCGGTGACCGCTGTTTTCAGGCCTTTGACTGCGACAATGCTTCCGGCCACAGCCTCATCAACAGCCAAACGAGAATCCGCGTGCATCAGGAAGATACGCATGATGCGCTCGACCTTCCCAGTACGGGGGTTGAAGACCTGCTCTCCCTGCTTAAGAGTCCCAGAGTAGACCCTTACAAAGGTCAGGTCTCCATGCTTGTCGCTAATAGTCTTGAAGCACATGGCAGCCAAGCGCCCCTTAGCATCGGGCTCCAAGGCGATGACCTTGTTCTCATCCTTTGGATCCCGGCCCTCAATGGCCTTGACATCCAGAGGAGAGGGCAAAAAGGCATCCACCCCATCCAAGAGCCGCTGCACCCCCTTGTTCTTCAGGGCAGACCCACAAAAGACAGGAACTACAGCACCTGCGATGGTGGCATCCCTCAGTCCTTTGACAATATCGGCAAACTCCAACTTGTCGTTAGACAAATACTTCTCGGTGAGCTCATCTGTTGTTTCTGCCAACTGCTCTTCAAGCAAAGCTCGCTTTTCCTGAGCCAGCTCCAACAGATCGTCAGGAATGGCCACACGATGAAAGCGGGCTCCTTGGCTGTCGTCATCGTAGCGAATTGCTTCCATCCGGACTAAGTCAATGACCCCCTCAAAGTCTTTCTCTGCCCCAATAGGCATCAAAACAACAACGGGATTTGCCCCTAAGCGCGTTCGAATTTGATCTACGACACGAAAGAAATTGGCTCCGACTCGGTCCATCTTGTTGACGAAAACGAGACGGGGGACCTGGTAATCATTGGCCTGTCGCCAAACCGTTTCCGATTGAGCCTCTACCCCCGCCACGGCACAGAAGACGCCGACAGCACCATCTAACACCCGCAGCGACCTTTCAACTTCTGCAGTAAAATCGACGTGGCCTGGGGTATCAATGATGTTGATTTGGCTATCCCGCCAATCACAGGTGGTGGCGGCGGAGGTGATGGTGATCCCTCGCTCTTGCTCTTCTTGCAAGTAGTCCATGGTGGCAGTGCCTTCATGAACCTCACCGATGCGGTGTTCCTTGCCAGTGTAATAGAGCACACGCTCCGTCACGGTGGTTTTGCCAGCATCAATGTGGGCAATGATGCCGATGTTTCTAACTTTGTCGATTGATTTCGCCATGAGAAACCCAAACCTCGCGAACCGGCCGCAACCATGCGACTCAACTACATCTCTCTTATTCCCTGTTGTTGCCCCAGCTTCCTCCAAAAGAAGAAACTCTTATGAGATCAACACAGAAAACGGCCTTCACGATTTCTCGCGAAGGCCGCCTTGATTCTGCCGACGGGCCGAAGCCCCATCTACCAAGCGAAGTGAGCGTTCATCTTGTTGGCGTCAGCCATCTTGTGTGTATTCTCACGTGTGGTCATAGCAGCGCCTTCCTTGTTGAAGGCGGCCATGATTTCGTCAGCAAGGAAGCGGCTCGTTGCGCGACCACTCTTCTTACGGACTGCATCCAGCAGCCAGCGAAACGCCAAATTCTGCTGGCGAGAACGCTTAACCTCGATCGGCACTTGATAAGTTGCACCACCGACACGCTTCGAGCGCACTTCGATAGCTGGCTTAATGTTATTGACGGCTTGCACGAAGACTTCCTCAGGCGCCACATCATTGATGCGCTTCCCGACTAGCTCCATGGCGTCATAGAATACCTTCTGAGCCACCGACTTCTTGCCGTCCAGCATCAAGCAATTGATAAATTTCGAAATCAACATGCTATTGAAACGTGGATCTGGCTTAAGAAACCGCTCAGTTGATTGGTACTTCCTGCCCATTGTTCAGGCTCCCTTGATCTTTACTTAGGCCTCTTGGCACCGTACTTAGAACGGCCACGGCGGCGATCATCGACGCCGGTGGCATCCAACGCACCACGAATGACGTGGTAGCGAACACCAGGAAGGTCACGAACACGTCCACCACGGACAAGCACAATACTGTGCTCCTGAAGGTTGTGACCTTCACCGCCGATGTACGCTGTGATTTCCTTGCCGTTGCTGAGACGGACACGGGCAATCTTCCGCAAAGCCGAGTTTGGCTTCTTGGGTGTTTGTGTCTTGACCTGAAGGCAAACGCCACTTCGTTGAGGACAAGAGTCCAAAACTGGAGCACCGCTCTTCTTCTTGATCTTTTTGCGGCCCTTGCGGACCAACTGGTTGATCGTCGGCATGACGACGCAACTCCTTGTTGCATTTATGTTTCTAACAAAATCCCCGGAGATTCAGTGAATCTGAGGGGCCCGGGGTCGAGGATTCTAAGAAGGACCCTCGCTCCCATCAACTAAGTTCCGCTAGATAGCGGCTTCCTCGGCAATAACTTCGTCGTCTTCCACCTCTGGCTCCACATTATGTTTCACCAAAGTAGCATGGTAATCGCCAAAGCCAGTACCTGCTGGAATCAAGTGGCCCAAGATAACGTTCTCTTTCAATCCTAAGAGATGATCCATCTTACCCCCCAGAGCCGCCTCGGTGAGTACCTTGGTAGTTTCCTGGAAAGAAGCTGCTGAGATAAAGCTTTCGCTTTGCAGGGCAGCTTTCGTGATCCCCAGCAACAAAGGTTGAGCCGTCGCCGGTTTACCTTTGGCTGTCTTCACCTTCTCGTTCGCTTCCTTGAAGGTATGCTTGTCGACGACAAAACCGGCCAAGAAATCCGTGTCACCGGGATTTTCGACTTTTACCTTGCGGAGCATCTGAGAAATGACCATTTCGATGTGCTTATCATCGATGCGCACACCCTGTGATCGATAAACTGTCTGAATTTCCTTCAACAGATACTCGTGAAGAGCATCCATTCCAGAAATCCGCAGGATGTCGTGAGGAACGGGTGAGCCATCCACCAACGCTTCTCCAGAACGCACCATATCACCACGGTGAACCCGCAAGTGTTTCGAGTGAGGAACTAAGTGAGCGCGCTCAATGCCGCCTTCGCCTTTGACAATGATGACTCGTTTCCCACGCTTCTTGTCACCCAACTCCACCACACCGTCGATTTCTGCGATGACGGATGGATCCTTCGGAGTCCGCGCTTCGAAGAGTTCCGTAACCCGTGGCAAACCACCAGTAATATCCTGTGTACCAGTCATCTCACGAGGCGTTTTAGCAAGCATCGAGCCAGCCTTGACTTTGGCACCGTCTTTGACCTCGATATGAGCCTTTTCAGGAATCGGATAGAGCCCAATTGGATTACCTTCGTCGTCTTCAATGATGAGCTGAGGATGCAATTCACCCTTGTGCTCCATGATCACCATACGGCGAATCTTTGATCCAGGCTCTTTCTCCCGCTTCATCGTTTCGCCTTCAACAATGTCTTCGAAGCGAATCTTACCGGCACGTTCAGCGATAATAGGGATATTGTGCGGATCCCAACGACAAAGCATCGCTTTAGCCCCACAGGTAGCCCCATCATCGACTTCGATGACAGACCCCAAAGGCACGGTGTGTTTTTCAAGTTCTCGATCTTTCTCGTCCATCACAGCGATCTCGCCGTTTCGATTGAGAACAACCAAGCCTTCTTCAGACTGAACAGTTCGAACGTTGCGATACTCAACGACACCGGCAAAACGAGCGGTGATATGGGACTCGGCGACAGAGCGAGAAGCTGTTCCGCCAATATGGAAAGTTCGCATGGTCAACTGAGTACCTGGCTCGCCAATTGACTGGGCACCGATAACGCCCACAGCTTGCCCCATTTCGACAGGACGACCCCGAGCCAAATCCATGCCGTAACAAGTAATGCAAACACCCCGGGGGGTTTCACAAGTTAAACCGGAACGAACACGGATTTTCTCGTAACCCAAAGCTTCAATCTTCGCAGCTTTCTTCTCGTCGAGAAGGCCACCAGCTTCGACAATCACTTCGCCTGAAACCACATCGGTAATTTTGTCACAAGAAGAGCGGCCCCGGATGTTGTCTGCCAAGGAAACCTCAACATGCTCACCCTTGTAAACGGCACCCTTCGTGATGCCGTTAGTAGTGCCGCAATCGACTTGTCGAATGACAACGTTCTGGGTGACGTCCGTAAGTTTTCTCGTCAAGTAACCAGAGTCAGCAGTCTTGAGTGCCGTATCTGCCAGTCCCTTCCGAGCACCATGGGTAGATGAGAAGTACTCAAGAACTCGGAGACCTTCGCGGAAGTTAGCCTTAATCGGTGACTCGATAATCTTGCCGTTTGGTTTGGCCATCAGACCACGCATACCGGCCAATTGACGAATCTGCTCCACCGAACCACGAGCACCAGATGCAGCCATCTGGAAGATCGGGTTCATGCGAATACCCTCTTCACCGAAGTCATCTTTCAACTCCGCCATCATCTCCTCACCAATGACTTCACGGGTATGGGTCCAAGTGTCGATGATTTGGTTGTAACGCTCACCATCGGTAATGACACCATTGGCGTAGTTATCTTCAATGCCTTGCACTTTGGCTTCGGCATCCGCGATGATCTCACCCTTTTTGGACGGCATCCGCATGTCGCCCTTGGCAAATGACAATCCAGCACGGGTCGCCGACTTGAAGCCGATTTCCTTCAGATCGTCAAGCAACTCAAGGGTGTATTTGCGTCCCAAACGCTTGTGGCAATCCGTGATAACTCGGGACAACGTCTTCTTGGACATCTCAACGTTGTAGTACTTCATGCCCTCATGAAGAATATCGTTGAACAAGATCCGTCCTACGGTCGTTTGCACGATTTCGTCAGTGGCGGTGTACTCGCTATCACGATTGAAAATCGTCTTTTCCCCAGGGAGCCTCACTTTGATCTTCGAATGGGTGCGCACCTTGCCATTGGCGAAGGCAGTCATCACCTCAAGCGGCGACGAGAAGGCCCGTTCGTAAAGTTTGACGTGAGGTTGATCTGTGGTCAGATAGAAGGCCCCGAGCACAACATCTTGCGTTGGCGAAATGATCGGATGACCACTGGCTGGCGAGAAAATGTTGTGAGGAGCTAACATCAATGTCCGTGCTTCTACTTGAGCCTCATAGGAAAGAGGCAAGTGAACAGCCATTTGGTCGCCATCGAAGTCAGCATTGAAGCCAGTACAAACCAAAGGATGCAAGCGAATAGCGTTTCCTTCGATCAGCGTTGGTTCGAAAGCCTGAATACCCATACGGTGAAGGGTTGGAGCACGGTTCAAGAGAACTGGATGCTCGTCAATCACCTCTTCGAGAATGTCCCAGACTTCATCGTCTTTCCGTTCCAGCATTTTCTTGGCGCTGCGAATCGTGTCCGCGAAACCAAGTTCTTTAAGCCGGCGAATGATGAATGGTTGGTAGAGTTCAAGAGCAATCTTCTTGGGCAAACCGCATTGATGCAGCTTGAGGTCAGGTCCAACAACGATAACACTACGAGCCGAGTAGTCGACGCGCTTACCCAAGAGGTTCTCGCGGAAACGACCCTGCTTACCCTTAATCATATCGGTCAAGGACTTGAGGGGACGGTTGTTGGAACCCAGGACGCTACGGCGGCAACGGGCGTTGTCAAAGAGCGCATCCACGGATTGCTGCAACATGCGCTTTTCGTTGCGAATAATGACTTCCGGGGCGTTCAGATCAAGGAACTTCTTCAAGCGGTTATTGCGGTTGATCAAACGCCGGTAAAGATCGTTCAAATCGGAGCTAGCAAAGTTGCCGCTCTCCAACAAAACCAGAGGGCGAAGGTCAGGAGGAATCACAGGAACAACATCCAAGATCATCCATTCCGGGCGGTTCTCGGAATCGCGCAACGCTTCAACAGTACCCAGACGTTTCACAATGTCTTTGGCCCGTTGCTTCGAGCGAGTTTCTTGCAGCTCTTGACGAAGCTCAACGGAGATCTTGCCAAGATCAAGCTTCATCAAGAGTTTCTTGATGGCTTCCGCACCCATGCCCGCTTCAAACTTGTTGCCAAACTTGATCTTCGCTTGACGGTACTCATCTTCCGTCAGCAATTGGATTTCTTGTAGGCCGGTTTCCTCAGGGTTTCCCGGGTCCACCACAACATAATCTTGGAAGTATACGACCTTCTCAAGATCAGACGTTTTCATCGCCAACAATGTACCCATGCGAGAAGGCATGGCTTTGAAGAACCAAATGTGGCCCACAGGTGCAGCCAAGTTGATATGGCCCATGCGACTACGGCGAACACGGGAATGGGTCACCAAGACACCGCAGCGATCACAAATGATGCCTTTGTGCTTGATGCCCTTGTACTTGCCGCATGCACATTCCCAATCCTTTTCAGGACCAAAAATGCGCTCGCAAAACAAACCTTCCTTTTCCGAACGGTAGGTCCGGTAATTGATGGTCTCTGGCTTTTTTACTTCACCGTAGGACCAGTTCCGGATATCTGCCGGAGAGGCCATTCGGATGGTAACTGCACCAACATCATTAACTCGATTGAAGACTGTACTCATGCTCATTCTCCCCCCGCTTAGGCCCCTAAGGCCCCGGCCAGGTCGTCGTGCTTGCGAAGTTCAACGTTCAAACATAGACCACGAAGCTCGTGGCATAGAACATCGAAACTGACTGGTGTTCCGGCCTCGAGTGTATTTTCACCCTTGACCATGGATTCATAAATCTTGGTGCGACCATCAACGTCATCGGACTTGACAGTGAGTAGCTCTTGCAAGATGTAAGCGGCGCCGTAGGCTTCCAGCGCCCAAACTTCCATCTCTCCGAAGCGTTGTCCACCGAAGCGTGCTTTGCCGCCCAAAGGCTGCTGCGTGATAAGAGAATAAGGCCCGGTTGCGCGAGCATGAACTTTCTCATCCACCAAGTGATGCAGCTTCAGGATGTACATGTAACCAATGGTCGTTTCTTGCTCATAAGGAGCCCCGGTCCGACCATCGTACAATTGGACTTTCCCGGTCTTTGGCAGGCCGGCTTCTTCCAAGGCAGCTTCAATATCAGTTTCTTTCGCACCAGCGAAGACGGGGGTCAGAGCTTGGAAATCCAAGGTCTTGGCGGCCCAGCCTAAGTGAGTTTCGAGAATCTGACCAACATTCATACGGGATGGAACACCCAGAGGATTCAAGCACAGATCGATGGGCTTCCCATCTGCTGTGAATGGCATGTCACACTCAGGCAAAACCCGAGCAATCACACCCTTGTTTCCATGGCGTCCAGCAATCTTGTCACCCACGGACATCCTTCGCTTGGTGGCAATAAAGACTTTCACCATTTCGAGGACGCCAGTTGGGAGTTCATCGCCACGGGAAAGGCGATTCACCAGCTTGGTCTTGTCGCCTTCGAAGTTATCGATGCGTTCCAAGTAGGCTTTGATCGCACTCTGAGCTGTCTCGCGCTTCTTACCTGCACTAAACTGAGCATCCACCGCAGACAGGATCTGCTCACGAACGAGTTTGCACAGGTAGTAGTTTTCAGCGCTGTCCGCCGTGATCTTGTCACCGCTGGTGGCGTCGACTAAATCACTACCGCTGATTTCAACCAAACGCTCAATCAATTGAGCCAGTGTATCCCGGTATCGACCAAGGAAGCGGGTCTCCGCCTTCTTAATCTCCGCCAAGTTCTTCTGACGCTCTTCCTCAGTCATGTTGACTTTGCGGGAGAACTTTTGCGTGTCGATAACAACACCCTCGCAGCCCGATGGAGCCTCTAAGGAATCATTCTTCACGTCTTCCCCTGCGCGACCAAAAATGGCATGAAGCAGTTTCTCTTCAGGAGAAAGTTCGTTCTTGCTCTTAGGAGCAACCTTACCCACCAAAATATCACCTGGGCGAACCCGGGTCCCAATTTGGCAAATACCGTCTTCATCCAAACTCTTGAGTGCTCGTTCTGGCACATTCGGAATGTCCCGGGTGAATTCTTCACGACCCAGTTTAGTTTCCCGAATCTCAATCTCGAATTCATCAATGTGAATCGAAGTGAACATGTCTTCCTTCACCAGCTTCTCGCTGATGAGAACGGCATCCTCAAAGTTGTATCCATCCCAAGTCATGAATCCGACCAAGATGTTACGGCCCAATGCCAACTCACCATCATGAGTAGCAGCACCGTCAGCAATCACTTGACCGGCTTCAACCTCATCCCCTTCCACCACGATTGGCTTCTGGTTCAGGCAGGTTCGCTCGTTCAATCCAGTGAATTTGCGCAAGGTGTAGAGATCATCACCGACATGAATCTCCAAAGCCGAGACATACTTCACCCGACCAGCATTCCTTGCCTTCACGACCATGCCCGAGTTCTTCGCCACTTCTCGCTCCATGCCCGTCGCCACACAAGGTGGATCGGTACGAAGAAGAGGCACAGCTTGACGCTGCATATTCGATCCCATCAGAGCACGGTTAGCATCATCGTGTTCAAGGAATGGAATCAAACTGGAAGATACACCGACAATCTGTTTCGGCGAAATGTCCAAGTATTGGACGGCCTTTCCGTCAACAAAACGGAAGTCACCCATGACGCGGGACAAAACTCGCTCGTTGGTAAAATCGCCATTTTCTTCAAGAGGCGTGTCGGCCGGAGCGATCGTCGATTCTCCTTCTTCATCCGCGCGGAGCCAAACGACGGTGTCTGAGACTTTGCCGTTCTTGACCTTGCGATAAGGTGTAATCAAGAAACCGTACTGATCGACGTCGGCGTAGATGCCCAAAGATGCGATCAGTCCAATGTTCGTACCTTCTGGGGTCTCAATCGGGCAGATACGCCCATAGTGAGAAATGTGAACATCGCGAACTTCGAAACCAGCCCGCTTACGGTTGAGTCCACCAGGACCCAAGGCCGAAAGACGGCGCTCGTGAGTCAATTGACTTAATGGGTTGGTTTGGTCAACCACCTGGGACAACTCACCTCGACCAAAGAAATAATCGATGGCTGAACTGATCGTCTTGGCGTTGATCAGGCTTCGAGGGGTAACGTTTTCCTTTTCGATGTTCATCCGCTCTTGAGCGGTCTTTCGCAGCTTCAAGAATCCCTTACGGAATTCATCAGCAGCCAACTCAGCGATGGTGCGAACACGACGGTTGCCAAGATGGTCAATATCGTCCAATTGACCACTTCCAGCCCGAAGCTGAAGCAGATAGCTAATCGAGTTAATCATGTCTTCAGCTTGAAGGGTCATGACCTCATCGCCCACATCCTGCTTAAACTTACGATTCAAGCGGAAACGACCAACTTTACCCAGACGATAGCGAGCAGGATCGTAGAACTTCTCAGCGAAAAGGTCTTTTGCCTTCTCGATTTGCGGCGGGTTACCAGGACGGAAACGGCTATAAATCTTCAGCAGCGCTTCGTCATGGCTCTTGACGTTGTCTTCTCGCAAGGTGTTCAAAATCAGGAAGTCAGTGACTTTTTCGATCACCTCAACCGATTTCAGTTTCGAAGCTTGAAGAATCTTGATGTATTCTTCTGTCAGTTGCTCACCAGAACTGATGAGAATTTCGCCGGTTTCAGAGTCGACCACATCGCCCACAACAAACTTATCTTTCAGCTTGTTGGCGCTTTTAGAATCGACCTTAATTTTCTTGGTCTTGTGGAACAGACGAATGATGTCTTCGTCTGTGGAATACCGCTCGTCCATTGCACGCAGCAAAGTCGTCGACAGGAACTTGCCGCTCTGATCGATCTTGACGTGGAGGGCCTCTTTCTTGCTGACGGAGATTTCGATCCAAGAACCCCGTTCCGGGATAATCCAGCAAGAATGCAACTTCTTCTCATTTGTCTGGACATCACAAGAGAAGTCGACTCCTGGGGAACGATGGAGCTGGCTGACGATCACGCGCTCAGCTCCATTGACGATGAATTCACCGCCACCCACCATGATTGGGATCTCGCCCAAATAGACTTCTTCTTCGACAGGCTCCGCCTTATTCAAGCGACAGCGCACCTTGAAGGGCGTGCTATAAGTGAGACGAAGGCTACGGCACTCATCTGGTGTATAGCGTGGTCGCCCCAGTTCATAACCGAGGTATTCCAAGGCCAAAGTCTTGTCGTAACTTTGGATTGGGAAGACTTCGCTAATAATGGCCTCTAGACCCCCGACCCTGTCGGCTGGAGGTACATTTGGCTTCAGAAACTCCTCATAGGCGTTGAGTTGCAACGCAATGAGGTTGGGGATTTCGATAATCTCACCCTTGCCACCATACTTGCGAATTTCGCTGGCAGTCTTGATCCTGCTCATCCTAGCCCCTTTTTTTCGGCCAATTTGGCCGTTTTTGCTCGGTCATGCTCCGGCATCCCACCCTTTCGGATGCCGTCGTGTTTCCCTTCCCCCCTCGAACGGCCCTCTGCTGGCCATTGACACCCTTTACTGTGTCGGCAAGGGGGGTAGCACCCGCCCCATGGTATGGACGGACGATGGGGGTGCATGAACGAGTCACGCACCCCTCATTCGATTTTTCCGGTTCCTATCGTCCTAAGCGCTTTCGCACCAAGATTCAAGGGCAGGGTCTCAAAGAGTCGGCTCTTTGAGACCCCACAAAGACCGGTTTACTTGACTTCGACGTCAGCGCCAGCGTCAGTAAGCTGCTTTGCCACGTCGTCAGCGTCATCCTTGGAAACGCCTTCCTTGACTGGTGATGGTGCACCGTCAACGAGAGCTTTTGCTTCTTTCAGGCCAAGACCAGTGATGGCGCGAACAGCCTTAATGACGGCAATCTTGGCAGAACCTGCGCCCTTCAAGATCACGTCAAATTCGCTCTTCTCTTCTGCGGCTTCAGCACCGCCACCACCACCGCCGCCACCCATCATGACAGGTGCA
>WFTN01000267.1 GCA_015485455.1 Planctomycetota bacterium
CGTTCCTCCCCCGGAATCAATTTCGGCGAGAGCCTTCTCCAGTTTTCCGCCAGTTGTGGCCATGTCAGGATCAGCGAAAACGGGCTTTCCGCCTTCGAGAGAATCCTGCAATGCTCCGATGCCCTTCTTAAGACATTCATTGGCATCAAAAGTCAAATCCAGATACTGTCCCTCAAGTGAAACGCGATCCTGCCGGGCATAATCAAGCAATGTCTCCGCCACATGGGCGAAACCTTGAATATGATCCAATCCGAAAAAACCCGATAGCCCCTTGATTGTGTGAAATGCCCGAAAAACGGCGTTGAGAGCTTCTGTATCTTTTGTGTTCTGCTCAAGAGTCAGCAACTGGACATCAACTTGTTCAATGTGCTCAACAGACTCAGAAATAAAATCAGCTGCCATTTCCCCATCCGCGAGAAACGCCGACAGATCAAGCGGAGTCAGTGGGACACTGTCTTCATCTGCCACCCCTTTTGCTTCTTCCGTTTCATCGGTTGGGACAGAAGATTTATCCATCTCCACGGGTTCCTCACCAACCCCATCTGTCGTTTCGTGGTCACCGTCGGATTCCTTGGCAAATTTTGGAATGGTGATGTCTTGAGGGTCTGCGTCCTCCATCAGCAACATTTGCAACGACGCCATGGCTTGCTTCAGTGCAGTGACCGATTGCTCAGAAATCTCCTTAGACTCGTCAGCAAGGAATTCCAAAAGCGTCTTTGTCTCACGACAAAGATCTCCTAAGGACTCGTCTTGGAAACGACTTTCCATCGCGTCACTAATAAGGCCATAGGCATCCAAAATTTCTCGAAATAGCCCATGCGACGTTTCATCGCCCATGACCAGGACGCCAAAGATGGCATCCAAATCCGTCAACACTGCGCGTTCATTCATCCCAATTTCCTCAACCAAGGAATTACTTGTCCCTGTTATCTTAATCCCTGCAGAACCATGGCATCCCTGTGCTTGAATCCCAATTCAGTTGTCGTGTCCTTTGCCACTTGGCTCGGAAAATCAAGACTCAGTGTGGATCAGCAACTTCCTGCAGGCTCCTTCTCCAATGCGTCAACAATTGCTTTTGGAATCCGTGCCAATGATTTTACCGTGCCAACCGCTCCTAATTCGTAAGCGACTTTCGGCATACCATAGACCACGCAACTCGCTTCATCTTGAGCAATGGTGGCTGCACCGTTCTCTTTCATTTTCAGCAGTCCTTTGGCCCCATCGCTTCCCATCCCTGTCATGATAACCCCGACGGCATTTCGCCCCGCTGTCTTCGCGACCGAATCGAATAGAACATCGACGCTCGGTCGATGTCGACTCACACGGGGCCCTTCCTTAACCGAAGCGAAATATCGGGCTCCCGATCGCCTGAGAGTCATGTGATAATTTCCAGGTGCAAGTAAGACTTTCCCCGGCGAAACACTATCGCCATCGCATGCTTCTTTGACCTCCAGGTCACAAAGCGAATTCAAACTAGCCGCGAAACTGGTGGTGAATTTCTCTGGCATGTGCTGAACGATCATGACTCCGGGAGAATTGCGTGGTAGCTGGGGAAGGACATTCTTGAGAGCCTCAGTTCCACCTGTCGATGTGCCAATAGCAATGATTTTGTTGGTGGTCTGGGTCATCGCTGCTCCAGATATTTTCTCTGCTCCCGCTGGCGGAGGAGTAATCTTGACTGGTTTAGCCGAAGCCGCACCCTTCACCTTGTGTATGAGATCTACGGCCATATCGCCGACGGAGTAGGATCCTCCAGGCTTGCACATGACATCAATAGCACCTGCATCCAAAGCTTCCATGGCCAATTCACCGCCGGCGGAGGTGAGTGATGAGACGATAATGACGGGGATAGGCCGATGAGCCATCAACTTCCGCAAGAAAGTAATTCCGTCCATACGTGGCATTTCAACATCCAATGTGATGACATCAGGTGCAAGTTCGACAATCTTGTCTCGGGCGACGTAAGGATCAATCGCGGTGCCAACAACTTCAAGCTCGGGGTCTTTACCGAGCTTTTCACTGAACACCTTGCGAACGATTGCCGAGTCATCAACGATGAGAACTTTGATCGGCGCTTTTCTTATTAGATTCTGTTGCATTATTTTCAGTTATCCCAAGCACACCTGAACCAAAATTGGCATACCTTCGACATCGATTGCTACAGTGTCGTTTTCTCCCCCCAACCATGATCCTTGAGATGCCTCAACCACTTCAGGAATCCCCAAATCAAAGGTCAGGCATTCATCCCCAACCCCAGTCATGATTTGTCCGGTGACGACATTGAGAATCTCGCCCAATGTGTCAGCGGAATCGCTCTCATCATCGCCAAGTAAGTCGGCAATCGTTTCCAAAAGCTCAATGTCGGCCCAAAGGCGGACTGAGCCATTGGCTGGGCCGGTAA
>WFTN01000268.1 GCA_015485455.1 Planctomycetota bacterium
GATGAAACTCTGAGAAACTGCCAATGATGATGACATCGTAATTCTCCGGTTTAAAAGTCCTTGGGTCGCCGAGTTGAAAAGGGCGAGAGATGACTTGGGATTGATTCGCAAGTTGAGTCCTCATCCCAGTCGTTTGGCTCCGCGGATCGCGAAAATCGAACCACCCCACCGCCAAAGGCGCTTGAGATGACGCAACCCCGGTGAGAACGAACGCCAAAAGAAAACATGATATTCTCGGATGTTTCATGGGGACATCATACCCTTTGGCATCCCATACTTCTTCCCGGTAGAATGAAATCATGATGAAAGACACCGACAACGACCGTCCTCAGGACGATGAAACCGATCCATTTGAGTTCTTCGATGAAGATTTGGATGACCTGGACGAATACCAGTGGCTCCCCCACCTCATCAATCAGAGCGACCTTAAGTTGCCAAAAGAGCTCCATTCCTGTTTTTCGGAAGCCCCCTTTGAGATTTGTATCGAATGTGGATGCGACATCCTAAATGATGGCACCACTTACGTCGTCCAAAAAGCCAAGCGAAACGGGGAAACGGTCCTCGAATTGGCTATTTGTATGACCTGTGCCCAAGGGGTGAAGGGCACTATGAGTGAAGAATCTCGGGAAACCATGGAGCAATTCATGGGAGAAATGGCTGCCAACGCCGAGGATCATGAAGAAGGGACCTGTCTTGCCTGCGGATTCCAAGTGGATCAGAAAGACGGTGAGTATGAGATTGCCGGGATGGCTATGGGACCAATCCTCATCACTCCTATTCTGCTTTTCTGCGCCAAATGCCACGAGGAGCTCGATAGCAAGCTGTCAGAGGAGACTCGCAAGGGTGGCGAAGACTTCATCGAGAAGAATTTCCCTGGGATTCCTGCTGACATAGGATTGCCCATCAGCTTTCTCGGCGGCTGATTCCCTTGCTGTTTCCATCGATTCTGGGCAAAATCAACCCGTGGATGGTGGGGATGCCCCCCACCGCTCACCAGCTCGTGGATCACCACCAGCATTGAGATGAGCGCGGCGACCCGCAAGAAAGATACACCGTGAGCAAAACGACGCTATTACGCAACGGCACATTGATCAGCTTAGAACCACTCAAGCTCGAGAAAATGGACCTCTTGATTGTCGATGGTCGTGTGGCCGCCAAAGAACCACGCATCCAAGCGCCCAACGATTGTGAAGTCTTGGAATGCCGGGGACGCTACATTCTGCCGGGTTTCGTCGATGCCCACAGCCACCTCTATCGTTCCCAAACCTTGGGAATGCCCGTGAGCTACGATCGAACAGATTCAGCAAGAGCCGAAAACACCTTGGAAGACATTCTCACGCCAGAAACGATTGTGACTTCTGCTTTCGCCGGAAGTATGGACGCCTTGAGCTTGGGCACCACCACCCTCATCGACCTCCACCAATCCAACAACCAAATCAGCGGTTCATTGAGTTTGGTTCGAGACACAGTCCTCACCGTTGGACTTCGTTTGGTGAGCGGCTTTGAATGTGACGCCGCCAAATCCGACGACTCTTTCGACAGCGCCATTCGAGAAAACGAACGATTCTGCGCCGACAATCGAACGGAGAGAGTTCGTGGCATTTTCGGCCTAGGAAACTTGAACGCCACCACTGACGAGCAACTTGAAACGATTGTCAAGGCCATTCAGAATTCGGGTTGTGGCATCCAAATCAGTTGCATTGAAAACGAGGAATCCCGAGACGCCTCTCAAACTCAGTATGGCAAGACTGCAATCGAGCGCCTCGCCGCATTCGATTTACTCAACCCAAAGACCATCGTAAACTACCGCGGCTCCATGAGCCCAAAAGATGCTGATATTGTCCGGGCAAGACAAGCGTGGGTCATTCATACACCGAGCGCCGATGCTTTGAGTGGACGACCTGCACAGAGCTTTGAAGATTATGGCTACTTCGCTGCCCTCGGCTCTGGAGGATGCCGCAGCAACCTCTTCGCCGAAGGACGGGCTGCTTTTCTCCAGGGTCGAGCCCGTCAAGCCAACATCAACCCCATGGATGTCATCCGCATGATTGTCGGAGGGCAGCAACTTGGTTCAGAACTTCTTGGGCTCGAATTGGGCTCGACCAATCGCGATGCAGGCGCTGACTTCATGATCCTCAACTATCATGCCCGCACTCCTTTGACCCCGGAAACCCTCCCGGCTCATTTGACTTTTGGCATGGGTCCAGAACACATCACCTCCGTCATGATTGACGGCGAGATTGTCTATCGCTCAGGTGGCTTCCCCGACATCGACATGCGTCAACTGACGCCTCTCATGCGAAAGGGAGCAGAAAACATCTGGCAGTCTCTCAATCAAACTCTGGAGCCAGCAGAAGTCAACATCGGGATGGAAAACTAACCAAATAGACCACTGAGACACCCGCACATGGCCACCATAAGACTCATCCTGAAAGTCACTTCTTGGATTGCCCTGGCAGTGGGTTTGGTCTGGAGCGGCAAAGTCACGGCCGACGACTTCAAAGAGAAACCCAAGGCCGTCGTTGCCCCGGCAATTGTTGATCTCAGCGAAGTTCGGACCTTCAACCAATCAATCGCAAAAGCTGGAGAAGTTCCGGTGTGGTTTGCCTTAGGTGGTTTGTCCGGTCGGGCCTTGGAGAATGCCGACCTTATCTTGAGTGACTTGAAGTCCGATTACGACGCATCAATTTTAGAAGTTCGCTATGGCTTAGAAACATCCTTCCCCGCAGACCACAACTGGCGAATCAAAGTCTCTGAGATGGCGTTTTCGGACGGGGGTTCCCTTTTCAAAGAAGAGAACCCACTGCTTTTCTTAGGCCAAAGCACCCTCTCGTTTTCGGCCCCCGGTACTTACAAATTCGACGTCCGTTTCCTTGATCCCAAGAGCAGCCAAGTCAGCCAAGAAGATGTCTTCGAGGAATTCGACTTTCACCTCGTCATTGGCAATCAAACCGAGGACATTCAGCTCTTCACCGCTGAGGATTCTCATCCTGGCCTTTTGCTTCTGGCTGGCATGTTCGGCGTTTTCATCCACCTCTTCTTGATTGTCATCCATTTCATCGTTCCTCTCCAAGATGCCATCCCCATGGACGAAATCGAAATTTGAAGGAAGACGGACCCAACCGTTCCGTCCAAGTTGAATGTCAAACACATCATTGCATTTCGGAACACTTCTTGCTCTCCTACTATTGGCACTCCCCAGCCATGCCCAATCCGGCAAGAACCCCAAGGAAGGCGATAAAAAGAAGCCTATTTCTGTCGTGCCCCAAACCGGAGCCATCTACCACAGTCGTTGGCAGCATCCGAGAATAGGCTTTCGTAACCCAGACGGCTCAGACGCTCTGATTTTGCACTTCCCCGATGCGAAAGCCGTCAACTTCGCTGATCCCAAATGGCACCTCTCCCAGATCGAAGCCATGATGGAAACGGAGATCGATTTCTTCTTGCCTGTCTTTGCCTTCCACAAGATTTACCAGAAAGCGCGTGTTAACGAGCACAATGAGACCAGCCTACGGGCCCTCATCAAAGCCCTGACTACAATCATCAAAGGGGGAGGAAGACCACCACATGTCGCCATGTTTTTGGACACCAGTTTCTTAGACAATGGGGGCATGTCCCAGAAGCCAGACATGGCCAAGAAAAACGCTCACCTGGTTTTGCTGGAATCGATCTTCAAGTTCTATGACATTTTACCGAAACAACTACGCTTTACGGCAAGCGGCTATCCTGTCATCGTTGTCGACTCCTCTTTGGGCCGCAACCACAACACGGACCTTTTCAATCAGGTCTCCGACGCGTTTTTGCTGCGCTACAAGTCACGCCCCTGGATCATCACCGAAAAATCCTGGCAAGTTGCTTCGACTGCTCGTTGGCAAAAAGGTGCTGCCCTCTATGGGCCTCAAAGCGCTCTCGATGTTCAAAGCATCGGCCCGGGATACGACGATACGAGGACTCCCAAGCGAGGTACGCCCATTCGCAAGCGGGAAGATGGTCGTTTCTATGCCTGGTCTTGGAATAAGATATTACTCAGTAATCCGACTTTGATCTTGATCGAGAGTTGGAATGACTTTGCCAATGGTACCGGCATCGCTGACAGCCAAGAATATGGACATATTTATATGGACTTGACCCGGCGGTTCATCGGTCGTTTGAAAAATCACATCCTCCCAGACCGCAAGAAACCGGTGCGCTTGGCTCACCCGGACCCGATCCCTCGACCGGACAAAGGCTGGTGGCACACCCAAGGCATTAAAGACCGTGTCTTCTTCGTTGCCAAACAGCACCGAAGCGATTTTGGTTATGGATTGCGGCTCGGAAGAGTCGATGACGGTTCATTTCGGCGCACTAAGACCGCTGGAATTTCCACCATCACCCCAACAGGAAAAGACAGCACCGAAAGTTATCTCTATTTCGGAATCGCAGACGAGTTTGCCTACCGCATTGGGGGAAGCTACGAGATCGAAGTCATCGTGCATCCAGCCACCAAAGGAGAGCTCACTTTGCAGTACGATTCATGGGACCGATCAAGCC
>WFTN01000269.1 GCA_015485455.1 Planctomycetota bacterium
GTGTAGATCTCATTTTCTACCACGGCGAAGTTCCCAAAGTGGATGTCCTTTTGGATCAAGCCGTGGTGGTGGTGGGTGCCGATTGTTTCGGCCAGTTGCCGCAGGAGAGCGAGAGCACGGGTTTCTGAGATTCGGCCGTTGAGGAGGGTGTGCACATTCTCTGCATTTTCGATCCAGCGATAGAGGAGGCACTGCGCTCCTTGGGGGATGCCTTCCCCGTGGACGGAGGCTTGGCAGAGGATTTCCGCTGTTGGAATTTTCTTAGCAATGAGAAGCTCAGACCCTGCGATCTCTCTTTGGACGTGCTTGTCAACTCTGTCGATGGCGACGAACACTTTGAAAAAGACATCTTGGCCTTCCCAAATGCCGTGGCCGGAGAAGCGACGCTCTTCGATCTCCCGCATGACTTTGAGAACTGTCAAAGTCTCACTCCTACCATCGGAGTGTTCCAGGATGATCGTCTTGTTCTTGCTGGCTATGGACATCACCTAAGCTCAAACTCTCGGCCAAGTGTCTTGAAAGAAAACCGAGCGCAGAACGGCGCGAACCACCCCCGTGCTTTGAAGCCTAATCGTCATGGGGTGCAAAAGGAAGGGGAAACGTCCCACTGGGGGCACTGATTCTTCTATTGGCCAGATCCCGGAATAGTGGAATCCGGTGGCAGATTCAGTTGTTAGGAATGTCTTTCTCTCCTGAGATGTTTATTTCCTTAAGGCCAATTGGACTGTGAGTGCCAGGAGCTTTTCGCCTCGCAAGACCTCAATTTCGACGATTTTTCCAGCTTCCAAAAATGCGACGAAGTTGCGTAGGGTGTTAGCGTCCTTCATAGCTTTTCCCCCTATGGTGACGATAAGGTCGTCTTTGTGAACACCAGCAAAATCAGCCGGGCTCCCCTTGACAACTTCAGCAATCCTCACCGCTCCTGTCATGCCCGAAAGGAGCTTGTTCGTCGCTTCTGACTTATCGAGGTTAGCGATGCGCACACCCAGGTAACCTCGATCGACATGGCCAGCCTCAATGAGTTTCTGGGCGACTACTTTGGCCATGTTGATGGGGATAGCGAAGCCAATGCCTGAGTAGCCTCCAGTTCGGGATGCGATAGCAGCGTTGATGCCGATGACTTGTCCTCGCAGATTGCACAAAGGGCCGCCGCTGTTGCCCGGATTGATCGCTGCATCGGTTTGAATGAAATTTTCATAATTCGCCACGCCGATGTCGTTGCGCCCCTTGGCACTGACGATTCCGGCTGTGACGGTTCGGGAGAGACCGAAGGGAGATCCACAGGCCATTACGAAATCCCCAACAGCCATGGCGTCGGAGTCGCCGAGTTCCGCGGCGAAATAGTTTCCGTCTTCAAGTTTGAGCACGGCCAAGTCAGTGGCGGCGTCACTGCCCACTCGTTTGGCGCTCAGTTTGCGGTCGTCGGACAATGTGATTGTAATCTTGCCACCAGACTCAATGACGTGATGATTGGTCAATAGATAACCCTCAGCAGCAAAAATGATTCCGCTTCCTGTGCTGGGGCGTGGATTCGATTCTCCTGGGAGACCTTGGGTTGCCACCGACACGTGCACCACACTGGGGGCCATGACCTTGGCAACCTTGGCAAAAGCACCAGCCATGGGGGGGAGTTTGTTCTTACGCAGCTCTTGCTGGAGACGGATGAGGTCTTCCCGCGCATCTTGGTTCTCAAGCCCGTTTGCGAGGTCCGGAAGGCGCCAAGAAATGACAATCATGAGTGCAATGAGCCCTAACCGTTCAAAATTTCTGATCTTCATCCCATTTCTCCAAATAAGAGCTTCACAAGTCTGCGCACAACGGCGGCGAACTTCATTCGGGTTGACCTGAGGATTGTTTGACGATTTCTCGATTTCCGGGATTTTATTCACCCTTAATTCTCCAAGACGTCCTATGGCCCATCGGCTGTGGCAGAACCAAATTACACTCTTGAGGGCTCATTTTGAGACGAAAGAAGAGTCTGAGGTCTGCATCCCATGCTTTGGTGTGGGGCTTACCTTAGGACCCTTCCCTACCTCTCAGCGCGCCTCAGGCACGTCCGGGCTGTGTTCGCTCCCTGTTCTCAGAGCGGTACAGCTCATTGAGAAACAAAAGCAAGGGCTGCGCTTTGTTTTTGTTTTTGGTTTGCCATGGAACTCGCTAAGATGCTCCCTCACTCTATGACTTGCCTCTAGTTCGACAGAATTCATCGCGCTTTGGAGAATACCCGATGCCCAAATTTGGGAAGAGCATCGCCGTCGCGGCTATCATGCTTACGCTTGCCTTTGTTGCCAGCGCTGGCGCTCAAACAGTTCCGACTGGTTTTACCGTCGACACCTTGGTTTCGTCTGGGCTCAATGCCCCCCATGACTTCGCATTCTTGCCTGATGGGCGCGTCTTGATCGCCGAACGTGCTGGAGTGGTCAAGCTCTGGCGACCAGGAACCTCAACTGTGACCACCGTGGGAACGGTACCGAGCACACAAGTGGGTTCAGAGCGGGGTCTCTTGAGCATTTGTGTCCGCGGGGACAAACTTTATTGCTGGGCTTCTCGCAATGGCACCTCCAATATGGTTTTGTCTCGTTTCACGCTTCAAGGATCATTGAACGCTCCTACAAGTACTTCTCTCTTTTTCTTGAGTTCAAGCGAATACATCGTCTTGAATACAGCTCCAGACAATGCATTTAATCATAATGGCGGCACGATCCGCTTTGGTCCTGATGACATGCTGTACTTGTCGATTGGTGATGATGCCAACTGCCAGAATGCTTTGTTCTATAACGTCCTCGCTGGTGGATTGTTGCGCCTTGATGTGAGTGGTTTGCCGAATGGTTCTGGTGGACCTCCCGCCGTTGGATCTTTGGCTCCAGCGGATAACCCATTCATCACAGCAGCCAATGACAACAAGAAACTGGCCATTGCTCGTGGTCTGCGAAATCCTTTCGGTTTCAATATTGATCCGGTAACAGGGGATATCTTCATTGCTGATGTTGGTCAAAACGCTCGAGAAGAGCTGAGCTTATGGCGCCGTCGATTGGGTCTTCCCTTGGTGGAGAGCGATTTCGGGTGGCCTCACCGAGAAGGTGATATTGCCTACAATGGTTGTTTCGGCATTGGCAGCCCTCCTGCCAACCTTAAAGAGCCGATTGACACCAGAAACACTGCTGCTGGCAGCCGTTCGATTATGGCCGCCGGTGTCATTCGTAACCTGGGTGGTCAGTTTGACTTCGGGCCAGCTTATGAACTGAGTGTCTTCCACTCAGATTACTTCAATGGCAACATCGAAAGGATCCGCCGGGATCCAGGCCAACCATGGGCCAATGCTCCTATGGTCCCAGGGCAACCTTCCGCATCATTCTGGGGTACAGGCTTCAATGCCGCGACCCACTATGATCAAGGACCAGATGGCGCTCTCTACTTTGTTCAACATCCAAACACCTACAGCACAAGCGGTGGTTTCTTTAAGCGTGTCCGTGGTGGCGGCCCCGTTTACAACGTGACATTCCCAACTGGAAATTCCCAGGTTTGCACCTCTGGAGAAACTTTCGGCTTGCCACTCACCGTTCGTGTGGAAACCTTGGGTGGAACAGCCGTTCCCAACGTAGAAGTCGCCCTCACAACTGCTGATGGCTCGGCCTCCTTTGGAACAGCCGGACCTTACCTCACCGATGCCAATGGTGAGATCAGTGTTACTGTGAGTTCTACAGGTTTAGGGCAGGGTGCCGTTCTTGTCGAAGCCTTTGTCGTCGGTGCTGCCCCAGCCAACGCTGATCTTTTTGCACGGAAACTGGATGTGACTTACATACCAGGTGCTGGTACAGATCAGATGATCGTTGATTTTCACAATACAACGAATATGGCGAGTCCATTCTTGCCCTTCTTGTTCGCTGTGTCCGACGTTTCTGAGCCTATTTTCCCAACCATTTTTGGTCCTCTTTATGTGAACCTGGTGACCTTGTCGAATACGGTGATCATCGAAGATAGCACGGGAAGTTTCGGCAACGTCAACCTAGGCCCAACACCGCCCTTCGGAACTCCTGGATTTAACGCCACCTATATGTTGGTCTCTGGGGCTTATGCCGGTCAAACGGTTCGTTTCCAAGCCTTCGTCTATGACACAACAATTCTTGTTTCACAAGCAGGTGCTGGGGCAACGAACACAGGTTTCACAAACCCTGTGACTTTGACTTTCCAGTAAACCGAGTTCGATTTCGTTGACGATTAAGGGAACTCTTATGAGTTCCCTTTTTCATTGACCTTTCGCTTCCTGAAACCATCGCTGTTGATTCAAAATGTTCGCGGCACGTAGGACAGAGCCATGGTCGCAGCATTGGTGAGGAGTGATAAGGTGACCACAGGGCTCCACGATTGTTTCAACATGAGGTGGTAGGCGAGAGCTTCCACTAAGATTACAGCCAGCTCAAGAGGAATAAAGGGAGCATCGTTGCATGCCAACCAAAATGCCAGGGGGTGGGTGATCAGATTGACTGTAAGAACTTCGAGCCACGGGAAGGCGCACCTGTTGGCCCCGCTCCACAACCAAGCCAGGAACATTTCGACAGATAGGGTGGCACCAAAGGCGAGGAGCCAAGTTTGATGGAACACTATGATTCTCCAATCATTGGTGTTTGAGCCTGCGAAAAGTGGCCGAGGCAGAACAATAAGATGGGGATTTCGATCCAGGCATGGACTGCAGCGATCACTCCATAGAGAGCGCGAGAATCGGCGAAGGCCCAATAGAATCCGATACCCGAGATAATTCCTGCCAAAATGATCAAAGGACGAAAGTTCCGTGGCCAAGGAAAAACCGTCTTGTGGTTTTTGACACCCAACCTCGGAAGGAGCTGTATGACAATGGCATAGTGGAGACATTGCAGGTAAACGGCGGCAGAAAACAGACGCTTTCTCATTGTCGGGTCCCAAAGCTCTGTGGGGACGTAGACGGCGAAGTGGGAGGATGGATCACCTGGAATCCCAGGCGGCACAGGAAGCCAAGTTGCGAAGCACCAGGATATAGCACCTTCCACTCGTCCGGACATGATAAGCAAGGGCACGAGGACAAAGGCGAAAGCGCAAAGAGTCAGGGCCGAGAGCCGTTGCTGCCCCCGAAGACACTCAGCCAGGAAACCTACGGGTGTCAAGTTGTGAAGCAGAGCCAGAATGACCAGCGTTGTCGCCGGCGCGTGAATCAAACCGTAGGCGAGGGGTCCCACTACGAGTACCCCGATCAGGGCAGCAAAAAGTGAGCTTCTTATCAGCGTTGGCAGAGTCAAAACGATCAGGCCGAGGACCAGCACAATCTCCGTGGAGTAGGGTGGAACCCGGTACGATGGCAGCCATGCCAAGACGCGGTTGGCGACGATCCCGCCCAAGAGAACAGCCATGACAAGCCCCAAGGGTGCTCCGATGCGCTGTCCGAATCGTTGATCCAGGTAGCGAAACTCACTGAGGACATGAGGAAGCCCCAAGATGGCCAAAGTCACGCCATAAACGAAGAGGGGGGCGGACACAACAACCCCTGCCATGGCGAGTGAAGAAAAAACAAAAACAATACTAACTTTGTTCGACATCGGCCGTTGAGCTGCGGTTTTTTCTTCGACGCAAAACGATGAGCAAAAGCAGTATCGCCCCTAGCCCAGAGATGGCTAAGAGTGGTAAGCGGTTGGACGCCAGCCATGTGACTTCGTTTCCTTGTTCATCTAACCCGGTGGTTGATGTGGAGAATTTGATCTCGCCATCGCGGATGGAATCGATTGTGACTGTTGTACGCATTGTGGTGGTGGGGTCACCAAGTCTGACTTCTCGTGTCCCCCCAAACTTAGAAGAGCGGGCCAGACCTCTCACCTTGAGCCAACTGTCCCTGTCTTCTGACGACAGAGATTCGGCTAAGGCTTGTTTCTGCCGGTGAGGGACGGCGATCAATTGGCCTGAATAGCGAGGGCCTCGAAGAACTAATCCGTGAGACGCGAGAATCGGCTTGTTGTGGGACATGGTGCCGTCGAACCAAGCGTAGATCCGCCAAGCTTCTTGTGTGTTCTTTTCCTTACTGCCCTGTTGACGATTTTCTCGAGGTGGAATCTCCAAGAGCGATCCCACCTCCAGCTCTCTATCTTCAATGCCGGGATTCGCCCGAGCGATCTCAGGCCAACGAGAGACATCCCCCAGAAGTGCTTGGGAGATGGAAGAGAGAGTGTCGTCATTCCTAACTCCATAGGTGGACCAACATTGATCCTTGAGACCGCCGAAGTTGATCACAACCTCCGACCGAATTCTTTTTCTTCCGGGGGAAACGATGTCAGCCCGGGCAAGAGGGGTTGTGCATAAGAAGAAACACAAGAAGATAGCCAGTAGTTTGGAGTGCAGCATGTTCAGCTTCCAAGACATGATGATGAACGTCAGCATCATAGACGCTGGCAGGGGCAATTCGTTCCATCGGCTCCTGACTTTCGTGAAGGTTGTCTTCTGCGTGTAGGCCCAGGTCGCGTTGATCGTGGGGCCAGAGGCCGTGGTCATTGGCCATTCTCAGAGACTTGCTCACTTGCCATTGGCGGCATTCTCCGTCATGAACAGGGGAAGATCCCTGGAGGAGATGTGTTATTGTTCGATGGAACAAAGACGTCGTCCCAGGAGTTCTTGACTTGCCCAATTCGGATTCACTCTTATTGCTTGTTTGGTCTCAAGGGGTGTTTTGCCTATTCGGTGGGGCAGCGCTCTATTCTCTTTTTCGCCAAGGCCATCTGGCAGCGGCAGATGGACAGAATGCGGAACGCGACAATGGTTTTCGATTTTTAGCCCTTGGCGTTTGGGTTTGGGGGATCATGGCAGCTTTCATGGTGGCCCATGGCAATCCCATCGCGGAGCTGAGTTTGCGCCTTTTGTCCATCCTGAAC
>WFTN01000270.1 GCA_015485455.1 Planctomycetota bacterium
GAACAGGGCCGTCTATCGAAAGTCACCACATCTTTGATGGTTCCGAATTCTTTGCCAACAACTATCCTTTTAACGTGAAGCAGGGGGAAGTTTATGAGGTGACGCCTCCGACCCCAACCGCTGGCCCAGGCACCCCTATTGATTTTGAGAACTTCGATATCATCATGCGGTTTTGTCGTCCTGGGGATTGGTTGACGTTGAAGATTCCTATGGGGATTCCACCTTCTTCTAATCGTACCTTTGATCCGAAGAACAATGGTTCCTCAAACGATGTTCTTCGCTTCTTCCTCCATCAAAGGATGGACTGCTTGGATTACTCAGGCCAATGTGATCCTAGCAAGAAGCAACAGGTCTTGGGCAACTTCCGCGATCCCACGGCCACCCCTCCCATCGAATATTGCAAACTCCCTCGCCAACTGCCCATCGCCACCAATTCGAATGCTATTTCTCCAGACATGGACTTGACGGGGCAGCATTACTTGTTGGGCGATCACATGACGCCCCCGATAACGGCCCCGACTGCCACTGGTGGGATAGCTAATGCGGCACCCTATGGTTTGGCGTGGCATTTTGTTCCTGGTAGCAACACCGGGGACCGGAATTATCTCTATCTTCGGATCGCTCTGATTAACTATGGGTCTGGTGGCCCCTATGACGGAATCTCTCTGCCCGCAGGGGCCTGGTTTATTCCCACCGGCTTCCCTTCCGGTGTCGACGTGATGTTTGAAGGTGGTAGTGTTCTTGTGCGTGTACAGAATGTCCTTTAATCGCAAGGACACCCAATGGAGTTCATGAATATGTCCCCTCAAATTCAATTAGGACGGTGTTGGTTCCAAGTCAGTTTCATGACCGCCTGTCGCCGATCCCGACTGTCTTTCCTTTTGGTTTTCTCTGTCGTTGTTGTTCTGAGTGCCGCAACGGCTTACGGACAACTGCCTCAAGTTTTGTATTTGCCTTTCAATGAAGGATCTGGGGCTGCAACAGCAGACTTGGCAGTTCCCGGGCTGCCGAGCACCAATGCGACGTTAACGAATCCGAGTAGTTGGGACATCATTGATCCTTATTTGGGGAATGCATCATGGAAACCGGCGTCGACATTCGGTGGCTTGGATGTTGTTAATGTGGGCTCATTCTTCACGACAACGGGGTCGTTCACTTTTGAGTTTGCGTTGAAACCTGAGCCTTTCCCAACGATAGGAGGGTTCGATATCCTCACAGACGGTGTCGGTATGAGTATGTCTTTTCCGGAAGACGCTGTTGGTGGGTTCCGTTTTAGGATTGGGGGCGTAGGAGCGAGTGTAACTGGTCTTGGTCCTCCAATTCCTCTTCTTTCGTGGACACATGTTTCTCTTGTTTATGATGCTCCTCTCAACCTTCTCTTTCTGTACTTTGATGCGACCTTGGTTGACGTTGCTTTTCCCATCAGTATCAGCGGGGTACCTGGTCTTAGCTTGGGCAATAGTAGTATGTGGCAAATCGGCAGACGTCTTGGCACTATGGTTAACACCTGGAACGGCAGCATCGATGAATTTCGAGTTTGGAATGTGGCCCGAAGTCCCGCTTTGATTCGTATGACTTCTAAAGTTGAGTTGGCCAATGGTGTCATTGATGTGGGAGCGGGGGAGATCAGATCGCCAGCTAGACGCTTGGGACGCTGTCAATACTACTCGTCGGCGGAAGTGCTTTCGGTGGTTGTTTGCAATCCGGGGTTGACGCCCATCGCAGCGGGCTCAGCCATTCCTATGACTGTGTCTGTCGACGGCTCTGTGGTGATGACGGAGTCTCTTGTGTTAGCGAACAATCTGAATCCTGGTGAGAGTTTGCCTTTCACTTTTGCAAACACCATCGATCTCAAACAAGCTGGAGTTCACACAGTACGGGTGACGACGAATTTTCCTGGGGACACCCAGCCCGACAACGATGTCTTAGAACTCGATTTTCGCGGCGGTGGCCCAGGGGTGGTAGCTGAGTTTCCCTGGCTGGAAGATTTCGACGATGAGGTCTACCCAACGTCGACTCCTGCCGTCACGACTGTGCCACCTTTTGGTTGGCACCAAAGACAAGGAGAACTGAATCCACTGGGACTTGAAGAAGAATGGTATTTTGTCCGGGCACCGCAATTTGGCGGATTTTCGGGCTATTTTCCAGATACAGATCATACTTCTGTTTCCAATTCGGGACGTTTCGCCACCATGGATATCGGAGCTCCCCAACGAAGCTTAGAAAGTCCTTGTATCGAACTCCTTGGCCTCAACAATCCGACTTTGGCTTTCTATTACAATCGAGAGAGATGGGGTTCGGTATCTTTGGCTTCTGCCCAACTCCGTGTGAAGGTTCACTCCATGACTACAGGCCTAACAACTACCGTATTCACACAGTTTCTCAACGCCGGTCCAGATGTTTGGAGGCTCATCAGAGTTGACCTTTCCCCCTGGATTGACCAAGTGATTGTGATTTACTTTGAAGGGATCGGGGGCAATAGCAACACCATGAGCATCGATGATGTCACCATCATTGACGAATCAACGACCCTCAATGGGCAAGCCCCTCAACCAGGTTTGGCCACCCTTGACATCAATGGCGCCACCAATGCCAACGTGCAAGAGGTTGCTTCTGGCGAAAATGGTATCTATCAGACCGTGAACTTTTCTCCCACGGACCTGAATTACGAGTTTCAAGGTTTGCCTCTGCAGCCAGTCATGCTTCTCTCTGGTGACCGCAATCTGAGGAACGCGACCTTTCCCGGTATCGGCCAGATGGATATGGGAGGTCCCATTGATCCAGTGACAGGCATCCCCGGGGCCCTCACCATTTGGGGCAATGGTTTCACGCCAACCGCCGGGC
>WFTN01000271.1 GCA_015485455.1 Planctomycetota bacterium
ACTTTACCGTGAATCTCAGTGAATGGATAAACTTGAAGATCGCCGATTTCCAATTTTTGCTTGCTGCTGAGGAAGATCCCCGGCATAGCCTTGGAAGCGAATTCCTTACCGATCACCTTCAGTGATAGCTCGTTCCCCGCGGGCAAGCCTTTGACGGCGAAGGTCCCGTCTTCTCTTGTCTTGGCGCTGGCGACAGGGTCTCCCAAGATGGTTGTGACAAAAACCTCAATGCCCTCGACCACAGACTTGTCCCGAGCCTTGATGACGCGACCCGCAATTGACCCTGATCCCATAGGGGTATTGACTTCGGTTTCCTGTCGGTCGTGGTCGTTCTCATGGGAGTTGACCTTCGTTTTGGACTCTCCAGCGCTCCTTTGAATTGCCGAACGCTCCTGAGAGCCATCGCTGGTACCAATGACAGCATGCCTGTTTCTATCGTCAAGGCTTGCTGTATCGGTGTCATTCCACAAGTAGAAAAAAGCGACCCCACAGCTCACCAAGAGCACTAACACCAGTCCGAACAAGAGGCTGTTACGATTCATGACATTCCCCATTTGACCAGAAGCTAACCCATCCCATCCTACACCCAATTGGGCGATTGGCCTCCAGTTGATTGGGTCAAGAAGCTGGATATTCTCGAATTCTGGCAAGGAAAATCGCCAGTCCATCCGAGAAAAGCAATCGATCAGGAGGGAGAAGTGCTTCTGTTCTCGTTCATGAGATCGCAGGCCTCACAGAGAGAAGAAGGATCAATTCGCACAGGCGCTTTTGATGAGGGTCCACATGAGTTGGGCCATTTCTGCATCCAAGAAATCGTTGTGAGGGCGGACATCCTTGCCTTGTAGGCCGCCCGTACCACCATTGACAATGGTCTCCGCGTCGATCATGAGGACGCGTTTGTTGACGCGGGAAAAAATCTCTTCAGCGCTGGGAGGAGAAACTCCAGCCCTTGAAGCTGGCCAATGCAAAATGCGAAAGGTCTCTGGATGTTCTCGGGCGACCTTGAGGCCGTACTGACCTCCGACATTGGGAAACGTCGTTAGTATGCGAGCCGCAGCATTGGCCAAGTCGAAGGTGGATGTGGTCAAGACAATCTCGGCCCTTTTAGCGGCGAAACGATCGTAGGGATGGCCTTCGTCTGGGTCTTCCTTGAGGAAACGATTGGCAGAAAAGGCTCCTTGCAAACAGATGAGTAGGCTCAGTTTCTTGTGGGGTTTGGCGTTGACTAGATTGCGAGCGGAGAAGTAGGCCCGTGAGAGCATGCGGGCGCCCATGCTGTGGCCAATAGCGACCACAGGAAGGGGATTTTCTTCGTCTAAGAGGATGTCGTAGAGAAGGTGGGCGGCGATTGTGGAGCCAATGGCGTCCGCATCCTTGGCTTTGTCAAAGTAGCTGAAGATGTGGCCGATAAGATCTAAGGGTTGGATGAGTCCCTGAAGCCAAGCTGATGGCCAAGTGATACCAACAACCAAAGGTCGAAAGTCTCCATCGGATTCTTCACTCAAGCGGTGCAACATGAGGTTGTAAGTGTGGATGGCTTCGACTTGGTCCACATGCCAACCTAATGCCAAGAGAACTACGTGAGTGTGTTTCTCTTCAGCTAACTTTTGCTTGAAACGGCGTCGAAATACTTCGAGAGCGCGAAAACCATCGGCATAGTGGAATTGGGTCTTGCCAATGACCCCGGAGCCATCTGGGTCATGGGCATTGAAGATGTCCACTGTCGCATAGCGACTTGTGTCAATGGCCGTGGGTTTGAAGGACTCATAGACCTGAGTTACCAAGCTGATTTTGTCGGTGTCGGCGTAGTCTGCAAATATCCTGTTGCGCAGTCGGGTGGCTTCTTGCTCCTCAAGGCGTTTCTCATCTTCCCTGGTTCTAGCGTATCCAGCCTTTGCGCGTATGGCGCGAATGGTGGCGGCATCCCAGGGCAATCGTTCTGGTTTGAAACGACTGGGGTCATGGGTGCCACGGTCTGGAGCAGAACTTTCTTCTCGATCCGCTTGCTCCAAGCCGATGATCCAACCGTCATGGCGAAGACCTCGGCTGAGAGCCAACTGCCGATAGGGGCGATCCGAAAGAGCACAGCCTCCCATGGCAGTTGCAAGAACGAGAAGGAGGCAGCGCCCGACCGTGTTGAGCGATCTGCGCTGTCTCTTGGATGAGTTGCTTTCGGAATCGTGGGCGCGATTCATTCGTCTTAGCCGTTCAGTAACTTGTTGAGGATCTTGTTGACCACTCCAGGGTTGGCGCGACCTTTCGACTCCCGCATGACGAAGCCGACGATCGCCCCGGAGGCTTTGCCTTTGCCGTTCTTGATGTCTTCCACAGCTTTTGGGTTGGCTTCGATAGCAGCTTTGACCATGGCTTCTAACTCGCCTTCGTCCGAGACTTGGATGAGGCCTAAGGCTTTTGCTTTGGCCTTCGGCTCCTCGCCGGTCTCAGCAATAGCCTTGAATAGCTTTTGGGCGCTCTTGAGATTGAGTGTGCCATCTTGTGTCAAGGCGATGAGGTCGGCTAACCGTTGAGGGGTGATCTTGATATCGTTGATCGAACAATGAGATTCGTTCAACAAAGTGAACACTTCACCGCCTACCCAGTTGGACGCTTGCTTGGCATCACCACAGAGTTTCGCGACTTCCTCGAACCATGCTGCAACATCTCGATCTTGAACCAAAAGATTGGCGTCGTATTCTGGAAGGCCCAAGGCGCTTATGAAGCGGTCTCTCTTGGGAGCGGGCAATTCCGGCAGGTTCCTGCGGACTTCGTCTATCCATTCTTCACTGATGTGAAATGGTGGCAAATCTGGATCGGGGAAGTAGCGGTAATCGGCGCTGTCTTCTTTTCTGCGCATCAAACGGGTCTCGCCAGCCAGGTCATCCCAGAGCCGGGTTTCTTCTTTGTCGATAGTGCCCCCGCTTTCATAGATGGCCAGTTGACGAAGTTGTTCGAACTCAATGGCGCGACGAACCATCTTGAAAGAGTTTAAGTTCTTTAGTTCGATCTTCGTGCCAAATTCCTGGCGGCCCTTGGGCTTAAGGCTGACGTTGACGTCAACGCGGAGGCTGCCTTTTTCCATGTCGCAATCGCTGATTTCGGCGTAACGCAAAAGTCGCTTGAGTTCGACGAGGTAGTCGTAGGCCATTTGTCCAGAGTTGATCTCCGGTTTGGTGACGATTTCCAAGAGTGGAATGCTACACCGATTTAGATCGACGAGTGTTCCGCTGTCCCCGTCTCCATGGGTGTTCTTGCCGGCGTCCTCTTCCAAGTGGGCGCGCTCGATACCGACGCTGCCCCCTCCAGACATTTTCAACTCAACCCGTCCTTCGCCACAGATGGGAAAATCAAATTGAGAGATTTGGTAACCTTTAGGTAGGTCTGGGTAGAAGTAGTTCTTGCGGTCGAACTTAGTGAACGAGGCAATTTTACAGCCCATGACCAGACCGGCACGGATGCCCAAATTGAATGCCTGGCGATTGGCCACAGGCAGAGCCCCCGGGAGTCCCAAACAAGTGGGGCAAACCGCTGTATTGGGTTCAGCACCGTAGCTATTGGGGCAGGCACAGAAAATCTTGGTCTTGGTTAAGAGTTGTACGTGGGTCTCCAAACCGACGACGGTGTCGAAGTCTTCCAAACTCATGCGATTGCTGCCTCCTTGCTGAAGCCTGTGTTGCGCTCATGGGCGTCGGCTACACGGAAAATCAAGTCTTCACGGAAGGGTGGGGCGATGATTTGCATGCCGACTGGCAATTTACTGTCACCGTCGTCTAAGAATCCAGCAGGCACGCTGACCCCTGGTAGTCCTGCTAAGTTCAGAGAAGCCGTTAGGATGTCAGCCAAATACATGGTGATGGGATCATCGGTCTTCTCACCGATTTTGAAAGGCAATGTGGGTGTGGTGGGGCCGACAATGACATCACATTTCTCAAATGCGTTTTCGAAGTCTTGACGGAGGAGAGTCCTCACTCTTTGAGCCTTGTCATAGTAGGCATCGTAGTAGCCGGAAGACAAGCAATAGGTGCCCAGCATGATGCGTCTTTTGACTTCGTCACCGAACCCTTCTAATCGGGACTTCATGAACAAGCTCATGATGTCGCCGTCCCCTTCGTGGCGGGTGCCATAACCGACACCATCGTAGCGCGCTAAATTACTACTCGCTTCCGAAGTCGCGACGATGTAGTAGACAGGAATGGAATACTCCGTGTGAGGCAGTGAGATGTCTACGACTTCCGCCCCAGATTCCTCCATGACTTTGATCGATTCCATGACTTTGTCGCGAACGGCTTGGTCGATGCGGTCGTCCATGAATTCTTTGGCAACGCCGATGCGCAGACCGGCAAGGTCTTGGCCCAAAGCGTCTTCGAAGTGGGGCACCTTCGTGTTGGCGGCCGTTGAATCCTTAGAGCAAGCTCCAGACATCACCTCAGTCACCCGGGCAGCATCTGCGGTGCAATGAGTAAAGGGGCCAATTTGATCCAAGGATGAACCAAAGGCAACCAAACCATAGCGCGAGATTCGTCCATAGGTGGGTTTCATTCCTAACACGCCGCAGAATGCAGCGGGTTGACGAATGGATCCTCCCGTATCGCTTCCCAGTGCAATGGGGCATAGTCTTGATGCCACTGCGGCTGCACTGCCACCGCTGGAACCCCCGGGGATTCGTTCTTTATCCCAAGGATTCTTGGTTGGCCCGAATGCGGAATTTTCCGTTGAGCTTCCCATGGCGAATTCGTCGAGATTGGTTTTGCCAATGAGGACGGCACCAGCGGCTCTCAAGCGGTCGATGACTGTGGCGCTGAATGGGGCAACAAAGTTCTCCAAGAACTTGCTCGCGCATGTTGTCTTCAGGCCTTTGATGTCGATGT
>WFTN01000272.1 GCA_015485455.1 Planctomycetota bacterium
ACATAGGACTGAAAGAGCCAAGAAATGGCTCCCGCTCATCTTGCTCATCGGAGGATTTTGGGCTTGCGGATCAAAAGGGGGCGGCCTCGTAGCCTTGGTGGTAACTGGTCTCTTCTTGGTAAGACGAAACTCACACCCGCGCTCACGCCTTTTGGGTTCCATTATTCTAGCAGCCGCCCTCGTGGGAGTCATTCTCTGTGTCTCTGCTCTCATGGATGCCAACCATTTCCTTCCCGCGAGCCTCAACCAAAAATTCGCCACCTTGAAGTTGCGCCAGACCTATTGGTCAATGGCCATGCCACTTATCAAAGCCGGGGGCTGGGACGGCATCGGCGTAGGTCTTTGGGGCGAATACGTCTCCCCCACTTCGCTGGAAAATTACGCGCGATTCGCCCACAATGGCTACATTGACCTTGTGGTTGAGCTGGGTTTGGGAGCGATTCTTTTTGGAATCATGGTTGCCATGGTTTGGTTTCGCCCGAAGCCCCCAGCGCTAGCAATTGAGCCATCCGAACAAGGCCAGTGGACAGCCGCTCTTCCTGGCCTGTTGGCCTTGGCCATCGCTTGCTCCGGATCATCTTTAGGGCTGAGCACGACAAGCACCTGGGTCACTTCCTTTTTGACGATGGGGAGCCTTCTGCTCCTTGCCGACTTCTTTCTCATGAGACCCCTGATTGACCGGGCTACCAAGGAAGTTGGTTTTATTGAAGAGATCACAACCTATGGGGTCTTAGGCGTCCTCCTCCACATCTTGGTTGACTTTGATCTTCACATCACCGGCGTCACCGCGACCTTGGCTATTCTCTTGGCCCTCAGAGGGTCTTATATCCCCAAGGTCTCTCCTCGACCTTGGCGTTTTCTACTTCCTGCCATTTTGGTCCTGGGATTCCTCTTTTCTTGGGTGACTGGTCCCGCAGAGGTCCAAGCCCAAAGAGCTGGGCCAAGAAAGTGGGACCTTCTTTCTGCCTGGCCTCCGGATTTGCGGCAGCTCTATACCCTATCGCGCTCGGCCCCAGACAACGCCAAGAAACTCCGTGTCTTGAAGGCTTTTGATGACCTAGAAGATCAATTTTCGCAAGTGCCGACGTTCGCTCGCAGGCATCAACAACTTGAGAATCATTAGCCCCTTGTCTCCCAGGCTTGATCTGTCCAGAATCTCTTCATGAGCAACTACAAACCAAGACTCTTTATCCCAGGCCCCACAGAAGTATTTCCTGAAGTGAGGCAAGCTATGGCGGGCCCCGTCATTTCTCATCGAGGGCCAGAAGTAGAAGAAGTGACCCGCGATGTCTTTGACAAACTCAAGGTCCTCTTTGGCACCCAGAATGATTGTTACGTCGCCCTCTCTGCGGCTACAGGAATCATGGAGGCCGTAGTTCGCAATTTGAGTGAGCAAAGGATCTTGGTCGGCGTTTGTGGGGCGTTCAGCGATCGCCAGTTCCAGGTTGCTCTTAAGAACGGCAAGAAAGCTACACCCCTACAAGTAAAAGCCGGGCAGGTCATTCGGGCAGAAATGGTAGCCGATGCCCTCAAGAAGGATGACTACGACTTGGTGTGCATGGTGCACAGTGAAACAAGTACGGGCGTACTCAATCCGATCGAAGAGATTGGTCAAGCAGTGGCCGAGCATGACAACACGCTTTTCGCCGTGGACTGTGTCAGTTCCATGGGAGGGGCACCTGTGCTGGTAGATGACTGGGGTATTGACGTTGCCTTTGCTGGTATCCAAAAAGCTATGGCCTTGCCTCCGGGCTTGGCCATGTTTTCCGTCAGTCCCAAAGCCATGGAGCGCTCAAGAGAAGCGGTCAACAAAGGTCAGTACTTCGATTTTGAAAACTACCGAAAAATGGCGACTAAGAATCAAAGCCCTGCAACCACCAACACCTCCCTCTTGGTTGCCCTCAGATTCCAATTGAATCGCATCTTGGCAGAGGGATTAGAGGCTCGTTGGGACCGTCATGCAAAAATGGCATCCTACGTGAGAGACCGCTTAGATCGCTTTAACCTCTTTCCTGATCCCGACTTCATGTCGCCCACCGTGTCCGTTTTTAGGAACGAAGATGGAATCAATATTGCATCTCTTATTGACGCCGTGAATAAAACCGGCAAACTGTTTGGAAATGGCTATGGCTCGCTGAAAGAGAAGACATTTCGCATCGGTCACATGGGTGACTTGCAAATCGAACATCTCAGTGAGTTCTTGGACTCTTTTGAGGCCTGCTTAGCCGCCACCGGAGCCTAAACCCATGACCAACGTTGCCCTGCAAAACTTCACCGCCGAACTTGTGCACCACTATGAAGTCAATCACCAAGTCAAACTCAGCGATCTGAATTTAGTCGAGCGCTTTGGATTCAATGAAGCCAAGATGATTGAAGCATTCTTGGAAGGGCGGGTTCTCAAGGACAGCCGGATTGACATTCTGGGTGCGGTTCGTGCTTTGAATGGAGATGATCGGGATGCCTCCGCTATCTTGCTTCTCTGCGCTGGCCATGACATTTCTCGTCATGGCATCGACGAAGAAGCGATCGTCTTGAATGATCGTCTCATGGGCCGTCTTCAAAACATGGAACGCTTCTTGCGGCGCATCGGCAAACTTGAAGAATTTCATGCATGGCTCACGGAAGAAGCCTGCGAAACCCAAAGCGCTCAGGCATAAGAGCAGAGCCTTCGCACTGAGTCATTATTCTTTTGGGGAAAAAAGGGGACACCTACCGTTTGGTGGGTGTCCCTCATCAATTTCTTGATCAGTGAGATTCGAAATTCAAATACGCCCGGAAATCCCGCAGCGAGTTATCGATTCTCTTTTGTTCTTTGCGAAAGCAAGCTTCCCACAAATCCCGGTTTAGCCCTTCTACCTCGTATTGGAAATTCTCACTCTCAGAATATCCCTTGCGCCAGGTATCAACTGCCTTCGTCATCAGGGTCTTAAAGGTCGATTCGTTTCCGGCTTTACGAGCGTCCAAGGCTCGTTTCCGCAGCTTGTAACCTTCAACAAAGTACGCTTCGATTTCTTTCCATGGCCCCATGTCGACTTGAGATCGCAAGGGTCGCAACTTGGCCATATCATAAACCTTCTTCGGAGCATTCCTTGGATTGGTCTTCTTGGCTGGCACCTTCTTCTTGGCGAGATTCGATTTCGCCGGTGTTTTAGCCGAGGCTACCTTGTCGACATTAGGTTTCGGTTTCTTATTGCTGTCATCATCGCTCATCGTCATGAAGACAACAGCAACCACAACCACGAGGCCTATCCCGCCAATAAGCATCGGCGTTGAACTAGAAGATCCGCCACCACCTCGCCGGGCACTTTGACCACCTCGCGTACGTCCACCACGACTTGCCCGAGAATTCGATCCTCGATTTGATTGTCCACGACGCCCCATTGGCATTGCTCCAAGAAATTAACCGAACTATTTAATCCAATATGAGCGGAAAGTGTAGCGATCCGCAGGCGTTTGACCAACGTTCTGGCTGAAGCCCGCGAAAATTTGCTGAATGAACGTCGATTATGCCTCAGAGACCTCAATCAACGCGGCATAGCCCCCGTCTTGCCAAAGTCCTACAGGCAGGGCGTGGCGCTCTTCGACCACCCGAAGCCGCCCTTGACCACCCGTGGCTGCGCGCACGATATCCTCATTCTCAGCCGGCAAGATGCTGCAAGTTGAGTACACAAGTCGTGATTTGCCAGCATGTTCCATCGCCTTGCTCAGAACACGATCAAGCATGGTCTGTTGCAGTTTCGCCAAACTAGCAAGGGTCTCCTTATCCAAACGGTGTCTCGCCTCTGGACGACGGGACAAGACGCCTGTGTTACTACAAGGGACATCCACCAAATAGGCATCAAAGGGTTCACCTCCCCAAAATGACCGCTGCTTGGTTGCCACGGTGACGTTTTCTCGAGGACAGCGGGCCAATGTGCTGAGCAAGCGCTCGTTTCCTTGAGAATCGTGAGCATAGGCGACAATCTCTGCTTTTGGAGCAAGTTCTGCTAAGTGGATGGTTTTGCCCCCGGGAGGGGCACAAAAATCGAGAATGCGCTCACCTTCTGCCGGTGCCAGAAAGGGTGCGACGCTGGCAGCAAATGGCCCTTGGACCGTCAATTGCCCCTCCTTGAAACCAACAATGGAAACCGGATCAACCCCATGCCCCAAGCCGTAAATATCACCGTGATTCCCAGGAATCGTTTCCAGGTCTATTCCAGCCTCTGCCACCAAACTTCGCGCTTTCGCTTGCTGGTCTTTTGAACCACAAAAGCGCAAAGCCACTTGAGGCCGCCCATTGGCCAAGGCCAGGACTTTTTCTGCTACTTCATCTCCCAATGCCTTCACCAAGATCTTCGTGGCCGAAGGTGAAAAACCGTGGGCAATAGCCAAGTAAATCAAAGGGTCTTGATCTGGATCTGGCAAGAAAGGCCTCTCGGTGACGAACCAAGAATTAGGTTTGATGTTAAGAGAGCGAAGACGCTGCTCCCCTTCTGGGGCCCCATAAACAATCGAACTTTCTCGGTCGATTTGCCGCAAGATGCCATTGGCAAATCCACGAGCTCGCTTAGAGGGAATCAACTTCAAAGACTCCGACACGGCGGCGTGGGCGGGTACACCATCCAAGAAGACCAGCTGATAAATTGCGAGACGCAAGATGTTTCTTAACTTGCGCTCAATACGCTTGATGGGAGCATTGGAAAAGGCGGCAAGGATGCTGTCAATTGTCACCTCTCGACGGGTCGTGCCAGCAACAAGCTCATGAAAGAGCGCCCGGTCCTTGACCTCAACCAGGTCTGCCATCTTGCGTCGACCAGCACCCAGCCGATTTTCCATGGGCATCGAAAGGAACTTAGCGGCAGCGGCACGGGCGTTCAAATTTGATCGCTTACTCATGGGTCGACCCTCTTAAGAAAGAACCGACCTCAATGGTGGTTCCGTTCAGGAATTCACTGGCTGTCATCATTCTCTTGCCCGCAGGCTTGAGTTGCTTGATGCGAAGGACTCCCCGGCCGCAGGCGACCAGAATCCCATCCCCGCTAGCAGCCAAAATCTGTCCCGGCGTTTCAGTCTTCGTGTCTGTACAATCGATTCGGGTTTCCCCAAGAATGACACGCTTGGCACCAGCCCCCGTATCCAGGTCAGCATAGCAACCCGGCCAAGGGGTGAGCCCTCGGACCTGTCGATGAGCTTGCTCGGCTGAGCCTCCCAAACATAGGAGGCCATCAGACTTGGCTAGCTTGGGAGCATGACTTGCCTGACTCTCATCCTGGGGCGAGAACTCGAGGTCATTGACAGCCAGACGATCAAGAGCCTCAACAATCAATGCAGCTCCCAGCTCAGCCAAACGATCATGAAGTTCACCGGCGGTTTCTTCTGGTTTGGCGGGCAAGCGCCCAATAAGACCAACCGGCCCCGTATCTAAACCCTCGTCCATCTTCATGATGCTGACCCCTACTTCCTTATCCCCAGACAGGATCGCTGCATTGATCGGAGAGGCGCCCCGGTGTTTAGGAAGGATCGATGCGTGAACGTTCAGGCATCCATGGGGTGGGAGCGCCAGAAGCAGAGGCTTGAGGATCTGCCCGAAGGCTGCCACCACCAAGACATCCGGATGGTGCTCTCGAATGGCAGCACGAAAACTCCGGGTGTTCACCCGATCCGGTTGAAGTATTGGTAAAGATAGAGATTCGGCCATCGTCTTTACTGGGTGAGGTGCTGGCTTTCGGCCCCTCCCAGAACGACGATCAGGCTGGGTCACAACGCAGGAGATGGTGTGGGAACTCTCTGCGATGGCCTTCAGGGAAGTAGCGGCAAGTTCAGAGGTTCCAAGGAATACGAGTTTCATCGCTGTTTGTAGCGATCTGGGGGATCACATTCAAAGTTTGGACTGAGCCATCTTTGCGGCTCTCGTCCCGGGATAGGTCTTCACGATCTGCAAATAAAGCTTTTTGGACCCAGCCTCATCACCAGAC
>WFTN01000273.1 GCA_015485455.1 Planctomycetota bacterium
ATGTTGGCGGGCATTGAGATCGTCATCGCCGAGAACATCGAACGTATCTATCGGGAGAATTGCCACAACTTAGGCATCCTCACGAGCACGGACTTTACTCTTATCGACAAGATTCGTGCTGGAGAAGATATTGAACTGGTGTCTTTCACCAAGGGGCTTGATGATATCTCCCGCCAAATCGTCGAGTTTGGCGGCCTCTTCAATTACAACGTGGCACGGATGCAGGGTAAAGCCTCAGTTCCCACCCTCACCACCGAACAACGTCCCATGACACTGGCTGAGAAGATCATTGGCCGTCACATGGTGGCCGATCTTTCTCAGAACCAGGTGGGGGTGCCTTACGTCAAACCAGGAGATTCTGGTTTCGTTCGCACGGACATCCGCTTCAGCCATGAATATGTCACTCCCATGGCGGCAGACTTCTTCGAGCAGCTTGTGGGCAAGAAGGAAAAAGTCGTCGAGCCAGAGAGTATCTTCTTCTTTCGGGATCACCTGACGTTCTTGGATCAAGCGATGACCGAAGAGCGGAAGAAGATGGGACTCTTAGAAGTTGCCAAGCAGCTTGAAGTGAAACAAAGGAAGTTTGCAAAAGCTCAAGGCGTTCGCCTTCACGGTGAAATTGAAGGAGACACCCTGGGCAGCGAAGCCATTTGCCACAGCAAAGTGACCCAAGACTATGCTGAGCCCGGGATGATCATTATTGGATCTGACAGCCATACTCCTCACAGTGGTGCTATGGGGTGCTTAGCTTTTGGCGTTGGAACCACCGCCGTGTTTAATAGTTGGGTTACCCAAGATGCGCGCCTCACCGTGCCAGGCACCGTCAAAATTGAAATCACCGGAAAGCCCATGCCATCGGTGACCGCCAAAGACTTTATGCTTGAGATCTTGCGCCAAGAGTATGTCCGAACCGGTGAAGCCATTGGCAAAGTCTTAGAGTATTGCGGTGAAGCTGTGGAAGCCCTCAACATTGATGAGCGGGCCACTATGACAAACATGGCCGCCGAAGTTGGGGCTTTCAGTGGTCTTGTGGCTCCTGACGAAAAAACAGTCGACTACATGGTTCGTGTTCGGGGCATGGACCGGGATACCGCGAATGCTCTGCTGGAAGGCCTCTACTCTGATGAAGATGCCATCTACGAGAAAGTCATCACCATTGATGCCACGGCCATTCAACCCATGGTCGCACTTCCCGGGGATCCAGGAAATGGCATGAACATCGAAGACTTGCCCGAAGGCGTGAAAATCGACATTGCCTACGGCGGCTCATGCACTGCGGGCAAGATCGAAGACATGGATATGTACGCCAAAGTCTTGAAATTGGCCCAAAGTGAAGGTCGCAAGGTTGCGGATCATGTGAAGTTCTTCATTCAATATGGTTCTCAAGAAGTGAAGAAATATTGCGAAGAGCAGGGCTACGCCAAGCTCTTTGTTGACATGGGCGTCGAGATCATTGAGCCTTCCTGCGGTGCTTGCATCAACGCTGGGCCTGGTGTTTCCAACAATAAAGATCAGATCACCATTTCGGCCATCAACCGCAACTTCCCAGGTCGGTCTGGTCCGGGTCAAATGTACTTGGCCAGCCCATTGAGTGTAGCGGCATCAGCCATCGCCGGTAAGATCGTTGAATTCGAAATGGCTGGGTCTGAGTCATAGGCGACTCTTTGAAAGCAGACCCCTACTTCGCCGAAATGCGATAGACGTGAATCCGTGGACCAGGTCGTTGAATGCGACCTGGTTCATTCATTGGTATGAACCAATAGTCGAATCCTTCATACAAATTTGAAGGGGGAAACTCTTCTTCCCCAGGGGCAAAGGGCTTCAAATCGAGAAGCTCCTTCATGGTGATCTGCCCAGCTTCCGCAGCCGCTCTTAGGTTCGGTGTGACCACGTCTTTTTGAATAGTGAAAGTCAAAGAAGCATCCGCAAATGCCGGAGTTTCTGGGGCGATGTAGAGGAAGTCTCCTTGCTTGAGAAGTTCCTCCAAGTCGATGAAGTCTTTTGTTTCTTTGCCAAACTCCAAGACCTTGAGGGCTGGTGGTACTTGCTGCACTTGGGAAGCCAAACTGCGCAGTAAGAAGCTCCGTCGATCTGGGGAAGGATCTAACGATGTTGGGGCTAAGAGAAGCTTTCCATTGGTGGCTGCCGGAAATGTTTCGAATGGCCAACTGGGGCGGACGATTGGCAAGTCCTGAGGCAAGGAACCGCTTGCAAAGGCTTCTAAGAGTTGTCCGCGGGTGTCCTTTTCTTGCAATGTCGACCCTAAGGCGTAGGACAACAAGGCATTTGGAACTTGCACGACAAGAAGTAACAGCAAGAAAACCCAACGCCAGCGGGCAAAAGAAAAGCACCACAAAGACCCAAGCCCCAAGCTCAGCACCGGTGCCAAGGGCAGAAAGTAACGTGCGAACGGTACCCCCAAGAAAAGGTTGAAAATCAGCAAGATGAAAACAAAACCAAGCCCCACATCTTTGCCTTGCTTTCTTGCCACAAAGAGGCCCAAGAAACCAAGGATCGTATTGATGAGCCCAAAGCC
>WFTN01000274.1 GCA_015485455.1 Planctomycetota bacterium
AGCTGCCATTTAGGCCAGCTATTGGCATCTTTTCTTGATTGAGCAAGGGCCTCTTTGACTAAGTCACGATCGGTGGTGAAGCGCGCCGCTTCGATCTTGCGGTCGAGTTCAACTGGCAAGTAGGCGTAGCGTCTGGTTAGGTCTGGAGGGGTCTCTATGAGCTCAAAGCCCTGCATGTCGCTAATCCCCTGGATGCAGGAGCTTTCGCCAATTTCCTCTAAGGAGCCTCTGGCAAAGATGAGGTCGTCATCGATGAGATGGAAGGGGTCTTTGGTGGGTACTTCCTGAGATGTGGAGATTCCTGATTCCTCGTCATCGTTGGCGAACAGCTCAACCAAGAAATCATAAGAGTCGTCTCTCGCTGGCGTGTCAGGAATGAGGTCTTCAGGGCTTGCCTTCTCCTCAATGCCCTTGGCGATTGTTTCTTCTTCTTTGGACGCATCGTGGAGCTGAAGAAGGTCGGCGACGTCGCCTAAGTTCTTTTGGGCGTATTCTTCTTTCTCGATGAGACGTTCCAAAATGCGCGCATCGCCTTGAAGGGACTTTGTCTCAGGGATGGTGAGAAGATAATGGATCTGAGGATCTTCTGTTTGGCCATAACGATCGATGCGACCATTGCGCTGCTGAAGAGTGATGAGACTCCAGGGGATGTCGTAGTGAAAAAGACGGAAGCAGCAGAAATGAAGATTGATGCCTTCAGCGGCGGCATCAGAACAGAGTAGAACTTTGACCTTGCTGTCTTCGGTGCCAAAGTCACGGATGATTTCTGTTTGTTGGCGATCGTCCATGGAGCCATTAAACGTTGCGATTTGGACTGGTTTGAAACCGCAGTTGCCTAGCAAGTGATCAGCCAGGCTGGCCAAAGTGGCTATGCGCTCAGAGAAAACAACCACACGGGGGGAAGTCCTTTTATTGGATATTTCATGGGCTTTCAGGAGAGCTGTAAATTTCTTGAGCTTGGCACCGCCAGATTTGACCAGAGGATCATTTTCTGCGGAGAGAGCCGCAAGTTCACTCATATCATGTTCAATGGGCGCTAAGACATCTGGGCGGTCCTTCGCCTCATCAGCCATTTTCGCCAACTTCTTTTGGCGCTCGGCGATAGTCTCATGAAGGGCCCGAGGTGAAGAAAGGAAGGCCTTCTTAAGGGTTGTGGTAAACAACATCGACCCAGAACGTGTACCTCCTCGACTCGTGGCACGCAGGTCAAGGGCTTCTAAGCGGCCGAGAACAACCTCTTCTTGAGGTTCAGCGGTGATTTTCTCGCCATGAATTTGTCGTTGTCGAAACGCTTGGCCGACTTCTGCCGCTACATCTTTCTTGAAGCGTCGGACGAAGAGGCCTCTTACGTCTTCCCTGCCATAGTCAGAGGGATCGGCGATGGCAGTTGGGTCCAAGAGATTCATGAGGCTGGCGAAACTCTCGGGTTTGCCGTCGTGAGGCGTGGCTGAAGTGAAGATCAAGGAATCGGCGGTATTGGCCAAGAGCTTGGCGAGCTTGGCTCTTTGGGAAGTCGAGGAACCTCGTTCAGCCACATTTTGGCACTCATCGACAAGCACAACATCCCAGCGGCATTCTTCGAGGTAGCGAGCGTATTTTGTGTCTTTCTTAAGAGTATCAATGGAAATAATGCAGCGATTGAAATGATGAAATGGATTCATCGAAGCTGGGATTCGACGTTGGATGCGCTGAAGCCCGACAGAGTCAAGGCGCACCAGCGGGATGGTGAAACGGGCCCAGAGCTCTTCTTGAAACTGGGCCAAAATACTCTTCAGGGCAACGACTAAGATTCGTTCACCCCGCCCTCTGCGAATGAGCTCAGAAAGAAGTATGCCTGCCTCGACCGTCTTGCCCATACCCACACCATCAGCCATCAAGATGCGAGCCCTTGGTCGTTCTAAAGCTTTGTGGGCCGGCACCATTTGATAATTGGTGACGTCAAGCGCTGCCCGATGACCAACGGCAATAACGTTGTCTGTGGGGGGCGACTTCCTCAGGAGTGCTTCGAGGTAGAGTCTTGAACGACGATATCTTGGGGTTGGGTCATGGACCAGCTTGGTCTGTTCCGGTCGCAGTTCGACAATCTTGTCAAGATCGCTGAGATAAATGGCGTCCTTGCCACGAACAAGTTCAGAGACGCCGGTCACATGAACGGCCAAGCACTCATCGGACACCCAATCGCACTTACGAACGATCCACTCTTCGTCACGAATCTCGACTCGTGAGCCTGGTGCGTATGTCACATAGGCCTGTTTCTTTGTCTTGAGTCGCGCCATTAGATGATTGCAATCGTGAGGTCTGTGTGCCCTAGCCTCTTGGCCACGGCATTGAATACTTCGACGTCATCGTCGAGCCCAAGGCATGACGCTGCGTCATCAGAAGCATCATTTTCGAGAACGAAGTAGCGAGCCGCTACCATGACTGCCTGACAAGCTGAAAAAGGTGCATCAGATCCCAAGCGACGGATCAGTTTCGTGCAACCAAGAGACAGTTGCTCGGCGGTAGTGAGATCAAGAGTCTCATCTTGCCTATGTAGCTCCCGAAGATGGCCCAGATAGGATTGGACTTCCCGCAATAAAGCCTCACCGCCAGGCCACTGAGCATCCATTAACTTTACGGCAATACTACGTTCTTTATCTGGAAGCTCATTTAACCATTCAGTCGACATGGGCGGCACTCTTTATCATTAGTCTCAAACTTCCCTCCACGCTGAGGGGTGGAGGGCAGAACACTCATGGGGCAGGTATAGACGAGTTATTGTCTGCCTCGGTCCTGCTCTCTACTGGTCCAAGATTAGCGATCGTAGCGAAATCTGCAAGAGTTTGAGCACTCAGGGGAGCAGATCCTCCAACCAATTGCGCAAGTACTCCAGAACTTTTTCCTCAGACCCCGGAGCAAATGGGATGATTCCCACTTTCTCCTCATGCTGAAATTCTTCAGCTTCAAGCCAAGGAGCCCCACTGCCTCGGGGGACCAGTAACAGTGCCCCATCGGCATGCTCACCATCTTGGCGAAGCGCGTCTCTGTAGATGTGGGCAGTAGCCATAGCCTCCAGTACATTGTTTCGCTTGGTTCGATACTTGGCATCGAAAACCAAGAAAGAACTTCCGCCAGATTCATCCGATTTTTGGAGGACAATGTCTGGACACCTCATCCCGGAAATGGAGTAGAAGCTCGAAGACGAAGCGCCATTCGAAGCAGAAAAAGTCTGTTGCAAGACAACTGAGACTCGAGCACCAGAAGAATCGGATCCGATCCAGGAAACGCGATCTACCGAATTCGACTTTTGCCGCCGTTTCCATACCAACGCGGGCAATAGTTTTCGAACACCCTTCGCCACAGTGGCAAAACACCACCGTTCATAAACTTCCCATGTTGGGGCAAGCCAAAATCGAGCCGATGATGTTTGGCCCGAAAGACCTCTTCGAAGAGCTCCCCATCCAAATTTGAAAGCACGGGAGTAAAGGGGATGTGCGGCCACGGCAGTGAGGCCAGCTGAAGTGATTTCTGAAGATGTCACCTCGTTGAATGGTATTCGTCTCAGAATCTGTGAGAGGTCTAATTCAAGGGAATTTAGAAAGGCCAAACGCCTTGGCCAACGGCTTTGGAGCGAAGATCGAGTGGCACTTTCTCTTTCCTTCGCGACAATTTCAGAGATTTCTGAACGAACTCGTCGAATGCCTTGTTGGACATTCTTGACCATGGCAGCAAGACAGCGATTTGCCGGACCATCCAAGTGGCGTTCCGTGCAAGGAACGTCTAACATAGGATTAACATCATCATGCGAGCCAAGCGTCGCACTGCTGCCCCTCGATACGCTATGGTTGTAAAATCAGTGGGATAAAAGGCGGCCATCACCCGAAAAACTTTTAGGTGCGGCTTGACACGAATTGACTTAGCCAAACGTGCAAGCATTTCATCAGCGAAAGAAGTGAGGTATTTCAACTTGGCCACTTCGTCTTTCGGCACTGGCTCAAGAGATCGTTTGGCAACCCAAGACCGAAAAACAGGATCGGAGGTGGATTTGGAAACATTGATTGTTCCTTGGCCTACAGCAGAAACAGGATTCTTCTCCCAAAGGCGATGATGAAATTCAGATGTCGACCGTTCTTGTTCATCAGCGGCTTGTACTCCGTCAAGAAACTCAGTGAGATTCACGCGCCACTCATTGCCCCGGTGCTTGCGTTCAACATTCGCGCAGATTTTTTGAAGCTCTTCAATCGTCAGAATGTCCATTGACAAGTCCTTTCTCAGTTCGCTTTCAGAGGATCAGGCCACTAAGGGCCCAGTCGGCGCAGTTGGATCTTTGTGGTGCCGACCTCGATTTCCAAGACGTCTTTGTCGACTGTCACAATCTTTCCTGGTTCGAGTTCCTGATCGTCTACAATGGGTGCATTCTTGGATCCTGAGTCGGCGGTGAAGGTTACTGATTGTGCTACCAGATCAATGATCAATTGACGCCGTGAAACCATGGGATCGTTCACTTGCAAATCACATGCTTGGTGACGCCCCAAGATGTAACAACCCGGGGCCGTCAAAATTTTGTCATTTGACCCTGGGATTGAGATCGTCCATGAGACGGATCGGGGCTTTGTGATTGTCTGTTCTGCGGAGCGGGTGGCGGTCCAGTCATTAAGATCCTGTTTCAATACAGTTTCATCTCCGGAATCCCACGCAACGTCTCGGTCTTCGTTCACGCTTTCCATGAGCGGAGTGACTGATTGTGACGGTAGCATTGGCTCTTGCTCGGGCGTTACAGCTTGAGAACGGGCAATGGCTTGTGCAGGATTTGATTTTTCATCTTGATGTAGCTCGCGCCGAAGATCAATCAGTGTGGCCAAATCAGCAAGCTGATGAGGGTCAATCACATGGTGAGCCGAATACAACCAACGTTCGCTGATTTGCTCAATGCCGCCATCGGTCTTGCGGATAAGGAACTCCCCGGGATTCAGAGAAGTCAGGCGACTTGCGATGTCGATAACCGCATTTGAAGCACTTCCAATTGTCTCATGAATCCGTTTGCGTTCATTCGCGGATGTCAAGTTGCCAACGCCCCAAGTTCCCACATTCCCCAATCCTCGATGATCAACTCCAATGACATTCTGAGTCGCCAACAGACTGCAAACGCCAAAAGCCCGCCCCTGACGGAGGACAACGTTCAAGGATGACTTTGATGGTGGATTGTGAGGATACGATGGGTAGAACCCTTGGGATCCGCCAGCACCTCCGATCTCGTCGATAAAAAGAAGAAGTCGCGGAGCTGCCGCGCCACCCTGCCCTCTCATCCAACGATAGACGCTATGGCACACTTGTGCCACGACAAATGCCTGGTCAAAGAAGTCGTGCAAGTGGGCAAGACTCAAAGTGACAATTGGTGTTCGTCCCGACTTCGGCGCCAGCAATTGATCCAAGTCAAATGGGACACCTGTGTACCATTGTGGCTCTAACCCCATCAACTGGCTATTAACTTCGCGGCAGAGATCCATGCGACGTCGTTCGGCCATGAACATATCGACAGGGAGATTCCCGAGCCTTTCGACTGGTGGCGCAATGATCCAACTCACAAGCGTCGAAAGACCGTCCGTGCCCTCAAGATTGACATTGTTTTCCCAGGCGTATTTCAGGAGTTCAAGAAGGAATTGCTCATCTTGAGCTGCCTTCGCGCCCTTGGATTCCTTCTGTCGAAGCCGACCAAGAAATGCTCTGACGAATGCCTGCATCAGCTCTAAATAGTCGTTCTTCTCTTGTTCATCACAATCTTTCGGAGATTTCCCAGGCTTAGGA
>WFTN01000275.1 GCA_015485455.1 Planctomycetota bacterium
CAGATGTGTATAAGAGACAGATCTCACTTGGGCAGAGATGGATTGAGATTTGAAGCAGAGGCCCATGATGAGCATGGTGCTCAGAGCAAGGAATTTGAATCTGGCCTTCATTTTGCTTTGGACTCCCGGTTCGAAGTTGTTGGTATCATACTATTGATACGTTATTTTCTTGGTTTTGCTTCATGATTGTTGACCAAATATTGACTTTACGACCTCATTCAGACAGGACAAAAGATGGACTCTCCCTCGCGCAACTGGGCTAAGAAGATGGCCAGAACCCCTTTCCTGAAGATATTTGCCCTCCTCCTTGGGGTTGCGATCTTGGGGGGATGTCCCCAAAAAGCGGCTTCGGAGAAATCGACCAACATCGTTCTTGATGAGCAGGAACAACTGCGGCGGGAGAAGAAAGCCGCTCATCTGCTCAAAGCGACGAATGAAATGTCCCCGGTGCAGAAGATCGAGAAATTGGTCGATATCGCACATGTGTATTACGACACTGCCGCTGGGCCCCAGGCCTGGAGTCAGTTGATCTTTTACCTTCTGGATCACAGTAATGATGACTACGTCAGGGCAAGCAAAGAGTTGAAGCTCTTTGCCCATCGCTGTCCAAATTCTGGAGATCTCCTGGCCAGCTGTATGCTCTTCTACCACGCAGTCCTAAAGCCAGTTCGAGTCAACCCCAACATTGAATCGGCAGAGGTCCGTGGAGCTTTGGCCAAGGACGCTCTTGTCTTGTGGCAGAAGGTTGGTCTCCATCTTGCTTCGCTTCCCAAATTCGCCAATGAATACGGAGTTTTCTTAGAGGCGGGGAATGCTCTGGCAATTGCAGGCCGCCACGACGAGGCTGCTCAAATGTGGGCTCAAGTAGAAGAGTTTGAGGTTCCTGCCCGAGATGAACAACGCATGAATGTCTTGCTGAAGCGGGCGGATCTTATCAAGCTCGACGGCAAGGACCCCGAAGAAGCCCTTCGACTCTTCAAAGAAGTTCGTGTTTTCCAGGATAAGATGGAGGAGCACATCCCGGCTTCCCATCGTGCCTATGTGGATGCGGCGATGAAGGAATTGGCGGGCAAATCTTGAGGGAAGAGAAATCCAAAGTTGTCATTTGGATTTCTTGATGAGGTCTTTCGTCTTGCGCTCGATGACCTCTTCAATATCTTTTGGTACGGCGTTTTCCAGCCGTTCTCGAGCGTATTTCAAGAACATTTTGTTGCCGATGGAGGGCGGTATTGATTTCTCTTCATTTCCATTCAGGTGGTCTTGAACCACGGTGATTTCACCGATGGGGGTGAGTTGGAGATAGAGAATCGCGGTACAAAAAATGAGTCCTTTGGCTGCACCAATGAGGGCCCCAAATCCTCGGTCAAAGGAACCCAACTTGACCTTTTGGATGGCTCCTTTGACTAAATTCGTCACTCCAAACATGATCAAATAGACGCAAAGAAAGAGGACAACGCGGGCCACATAGATGCCGTAGTCCTCAGAAATTCCCCAGGATGCGGGGAAGAGCCGCAGGAATTCTTCTCCGTATCGCGCAGCACCCCATAAGCCCAAGAAAATAGAAGCCAGACGCAGGATTTGCCATGCAGCCCCTCGAACAGCGCCTAAGACAGCATTTGCCGCGAGGATGACCAAAATAAGGATGTCGAGGGTATTCATGATCGTGACTTCATTACTTGCTTTAGGACTTACGACTTCCGTTATTCGGCGATTGTGCCCGATGATTTTCACATCGTTCGGACATTATTGTCCCGACAATTGACCGGAGAGACAATATTGAGAGGACTGCTTCTGGGCAAAAGTGTATCCTCTGAGTACAGATTCACTCTACTGAAAAATCGCGAATTACGTTTGTCGCCGGAATTAGGATCTTTTTTTCCATGCCTGAATTTGAGCCAGGAAAGCGGACGTTCCGTGGTTGGTTTTCGCCGGCTGTGGGCGGATTGACCTTTCTTGTGGTCTTACTTGCACTGCTGTGGTCTTTGCACATCAGGAAGATGGAGAAGACAGCAGAGCATCTGACTTCTGTAGCGAACGTCGTGCACAAAGAGCTGGGAGCGCGACTCAGTAAGCTGGCCAACAGCATGGCGGCGTTGGCCAATGGCGCGAAGGGCGGAGGGCTGGAAACTGATGGATGGCGTCGAATCGCCCGTAACTTCGCCGAAAAACACGCTTCTGTGGTAGCTATCGTTTGCTCCGATGCCAAAGGTGAGCAGCTTTGGGTGGAGAAGCCGGGAGCAGGGAATTCTCTGGACTCACTGATGTTGTCCTTGCCTCCCCAGCAGCGATTCTTGCTCCCAGCCAATACGACATGGAATGGCAACGTTCACGACCGGGATGGGCGGCGGTATTTTGTCCTTCATGTGGCGGCTCCCGCCAACGATCGGGATATCGGAGCGGTTTCTTGCTTTGTCGATGCTGAGGTCTTGCTCTCTGAAGTTGTTCCTCCAAGTTCGGGGGCCGGCTATCGAGTCCAAAGTATTACCACTCTTCCAGACGGCACCTATTCCGTCCCCTTGCCCAAAAGTGTCTATCGTTTGGTCTCTGTTGACAACCTGGCTGCGGGTGTTGTTTTCTCGGTGCAACCCATAGAAACAGAGACAGACATCGAAATAGTTGGTCTCGTTGTTTTGGCGGGATTTCTCATCATCGGTCTTGTTTGGGTTCAATATCGAGAATCACTTTGGGTTGCTCGTGCAGAGCAAGCGGAAGCTGAACGTGATGATCAGTTTTCGGTTTTTGCCAGTGTGGCTTTGGTAGGAATTTTCCATACGGATGCCGAAGGTTCCTACACCTATGTCAATGACCGTTGGTGTCAGATGACCGGGCTGACTCCTGAAGAAGCCATGGGGGATGGCTGGCTGAAGACACTTCATCCGGATGACCGCGCACGTATTGCCGTGGAGTGGACCGTGGCAGCTCGGGACGGTGTGAAATTCGATTCTCGTTATCGCTTTGTCGCCCCCAATGGCTCACTGACTTGGGTGGCGGGGAAAGCCGCAGCAGTTCGTGATAAGGAAGGGCGCTGTACCGGTTACTTTGGCTCTCTCACCGACATTACTGAAGGAAAATTGAACGAAATCCGCTTGGCTTCGCTCTTTGAGGGGGCACCTGTGAGTCTTTGGCTTGAAGATTTCTCCGCCGTGAAATGTCGGCTTGAGAAATTAAGAGAATCAGGAGTTGAGGATTTTCGGGCCTACTTCGATGCCAACCCAGAAGTCATTGATCTCTGTGTCCGGGACGTCAAAATATTGGATGTGAATCGCTCAACTCTTGATCTCCATTCTGCCAAGACCAAAGAAGAATTGATGGCGTCGTTGCACTTGACATTCAACGCTGATTCCCGTGTTGCGTTTAAGGAAGAGCTAGTCGCCTTGGCAAGTGGGGCCACAAGGTTTTCTCTTGAAACGAGCCTCTCGACCATCTTTGGCGAGCACCGGGACGTTGTCATCAATCTGCTGATCGCTCCAGATTCCCCGGATTGGTCCCATGTCTATGTGGCCATCATTGATTTGAGTGACCGCAAGAGAGCTGAGGAAGCTCTGGCCAGAAGTGAAGCATTCTTGTCGGATACGGGGAAGGTTGCTCGTGTGGGGGGCTGGGAACTCGACGCCAGCACCTTGGAGCTACGTTGGACCGATGAAACGTTTCGCATTCACGAAGTGCTTTGTGCCGTCACGCCGACCTATGAGGAATCTTTGGAGTACTATATCGGTGCAGATAAAGAGCGCTTCGCCAGCAAAATCGAAAACGCTATCGAAAATCACCAATCCTTCGACCTAGAACTCAACCTTGAGACTGGGCTGGGGAAGAAGCGTTGCGTCCATGTTATCTGCCACCCAGAAATAGAAGATGAGCGGGTAGCACGCTTGAGTGGGACGATCCAGGATATCACCTTGCGTAAAGCGAACGAACGGGAGCGAATTAGCTTGGAGCGTCAAGTTCAGCATGCTCAGAAATTAGAAAGCTTGGGAGTCTTGGCTGGCGGAATTGCTCATGACTTCAACAATATCTTGATGGCGATTCTTGGACATGCGGATATCGCCCTTCATCGTGTCGAGGAGGATTCACCGATCCTCGAAAACCTAGAAGCCATTGAAACGTCGACGCGAAGAGCCGCAGATTTGGCTCAGCAAATGCTCGCTTATTCGGGGAAAGGCAAGTTCGTTATTCGTCCCATCTCTCTCAATGATGTGGTCACTGAAATGGTCGAAATGCTGAATGTGTCAATTTCGAAGAAAGTGGCCATTGAGATCTCCTTAGCGGAGGCTTTGCCCAATTTCGAAGGTGACGTCACGCAGTTGCGCCAGGTGGTGATGAATCTGATCACGAACTCCTCTGAAGCCATTGGTGATCAGGTTGGAGTCATCAAGCTTAGTACGGGAATTATGTCCTGCTCTCGTGGATTCTTGAGTCAGTTGCAACCCCAGCCTCAGCCCGACGCAGAAGGAGTGAATGAGCGGCCGGAAGGGCCCTATGTCTATTTGGAGGTGAGTGACGATGGCCAGGGAATGGACGAGGCCACTCTTCAGCGGCTCTTCGATCCATTTTTTACCACCAAATTCACCGGTCGAGGCCTGGGGATGGCGGCAGTATTGGGAATCGCAAGAGGTCATCAGGGTGGCGTCAAAGTTGAGAGTACGGTGGGTGAAGGGACGACCGTGACTATCTTGTTCCCAGCAGCATCTCGACTTGACTCAAGGGACCTCGATCCGGCTCCTTTGCCTTTGAGGGAAGAGGCAGACCTTATGGGCGCTACGGTCTTACTGGCGGACGATGAGCCTGCTATTCGGGATGTGGGCAGGACCATGCTCGAAAGCCTTGGTCTGCGGGTCACTTTGGCGAAGGATGGCGACGATGCCGTTGCCCTATTTAAGCAGAAACTCGACGGATTCGACTATGTCTTACTCGATCTCACCATGCCCAAGATGAGCGGAGGACAGGTGTTTGACGAGATTCAAGCGATTGACCCTCAAGCCCGGATCATCTTGGTGAGCGGCTACAACCAGCTCGACGCCACCGCTGGCTTCGTCGGCCGGGATCTCGCTGGCTTCATCCAAAAACCCTTCAAATTGTCAGATCTGAAGCGAAGTCTCGTTTCAGCGGGATAGGCACTTTGGCGTTTTCCTACCTTGCCCCCTGTTCAGGGCATTCTTAACCTATCCTGAGACCAGAGCGAGGGATGATCCTCGCCAACCCATTTTCGTCGCTATCAACGCTTTAGCGACAGCGTGCTGCTTGCACGAAAATTGAGAATTCCACATGACTTTTAAGTCCTTGGGCCTTCACCCCAAACTATTGGATGCGATTCGAGATCTCGGATTTGATCGTCCAACGCAGATTCAACATGACGCCATTCCTGCGGCCCTCGACGGTGCCGACATCCTGGCGTGTTCCGCCACCGGCAGTGGCAAGACCGCAGCCTTTCTGCTCCCCACGTTAGACTACCTTCTCGAGGAGAAAGTGACAGGACCTCGGGTGTTGGTCTTAACCCCAACTCGCGAGCTGGCGGGGCAAATCGCCGATGACATGGGAGACTTGGCGAAATACACCGATTTGCGCGTGGCCACTGTTTATGGTGGTGTTGGCATGCGCCCTCAAGAACAGGCGTTTCGCCGCAAAGTCGAGGTGATCGTGGCGTGTCCTGGTCGTCTTCTGGACCATATGCAACAAAAATACGTCGATTTTCGCAATGTCGAAATCCTCATTCTGGATGAAGCGGATCGCATGCTGGACATGGGATTCCTTCCAGACATTCGCCGAATTCTTCAAAGAGTCCCAGAAGACAGGCAGACCTTGTTCTTTTCGGCAACCATGCCCAAGGAAATTGCCAAACTCAGCGGCGAGATCCTGATTGATCCGGTACAGATAGCCATTCAACGAAAGCAGGCTCCTGCTTCCGGTGTCAACCAGAAGATCTTCCATGTCGAGCAAGCCCGCAAGTCTCGCCTATTAGTCGATATTTTGGACGACCGAGGTGGGGATTCGGTGTTGGTCTTCACGCGCACCAAGAGTCGTGCCAATCGCTTGACCACATTCTTGACCAGGCATGGCATCGAGGCCGAGAGAATTCACGGAAATCGGAGCCAGTCCCAAAGGGAGAGAGCGTTGTCGGCCTTCAAGAATGGTCGAGTTCGCGTTTTGGTTGCCACCGATGTGGCCGCCCGGGGTATTGACGTTGATTCTCTGGGTTTGGTGGTCAATTTTGATGTCCCTGGCCAGCCTGAAGACTATATTCATCGTGTTGGTCGAACGGCCAGGGCGGAGAAAAAGGGCGATGCTTACACCTTCGTATCACCGGAAGAGAATGGTCACTTGAAGGACATCGAAAAGAAAATTGGCAAGAAGATCGATCTGGGGGTGAAACCCCCGCCGACCAAAAGAGAGATCACATCTGGGGGCCCTGGCAGCGGGCCTAAGCAACAGGGTGGGGGGCGTCGCCGCCGTCCCGCCCAGGGTCAAAGCCGTCCCAAGCGTGGTGGCGCGTCCTCATCTAGGCGAAAACCCCAAGGGGGCAGTCGCCGTAAGCCTGGGGGGAGCAAGCCGCGCTCATCAGGTCAAGGACGATCAGGACGAGATCATTGAGATTGGGCGAAACGCGGGTTCTTGGCGATTCTTGATCGCCTTGGAATTCAGGCGATCTTTCCCCGATGCCTTTGGGGTGGTCTTTGTCACCATCCCAAGCCAACGGTGAGAAAGAGCAGAGACAACAATATGAGAATGAGCCCAACCCAGGCGATGATGGCTCGTCTTGCAGCTCGTTTGGCCCGATCAGCTTCCCACCAGGTTCGTGGGCGAATTCCACTGAGTAAGAATACGCTTACCGCAGCCAGATTGGCTCCTGCTACGTTCGTCACGAAAAGGACGAATGCCTTTCCAGCCAAGACGGGCTGTCCATGGGTGAAGAGTAGGACACTACAAAGGATTGGTGGCAGAAGAGCGACAGCGACCATGACACCCACCAAATTTCCTGACACACTGTGAGTATATGCCAAAGCCCCGGCAGCTCCCGCTGCTAAGGCCAAGATGACGTCGACGAAGCCCATGTTTGTCCGCGAAAGAATGGCCTCTGAGGTCACCACGGATTCATGGGCCGAATAGAGAATGAGACTGATTACCAAGCTGGCGAGAATGGTCAGGGCAAGTCCTTTGCCGTTGGTCCACAGAGCAGCTTTCGCCAGCTCTCGGTCACCCAAAGTCGTAGCTAATGCCAGGGCCATGTTGGGGCCCAAAAGCGGGGCGATGACCATAGCGGCGATAATAATGGCTGTATCCGAGCGCACTAAACCAATGGCGGCTACGATGGTGGCCAACAAGACGTTGAGGTAGAAATAGTCGGTGTCTTTCGCTCCTCCAGCTACATCATTGTAGAGCTCTTGGCGGCTGATGCGGTCTTTTGGTGGGGGCGTAGCTTCGTTTTCACTTTCTTCCTTGTTGTCGGTCTCTTCTGCCTTGATTGCCGGGATTGTGGCTTCTACCTGCCTCAGTAACAGGCGAAATCCTGGTTCATTGGCATGAAAGGTCTCTAAGTCGTCCATCAGGGACTCTGTAGCTCTGGTTTCCAAGAGCACTTGGATTTGTCGGCGACCATCTGCAAGAGGACGGCTCCAGATGTCGAGAGTCTTATGTTGCTCGATGATCTCATGGATTCGGGTTTCGCTGGTGTCCGAGGCGATGATTTCAATGATGCGAATTTCCATGTGCTTTCACCCAAGCTCAGTGTGAAGTCCCTGTCCTATCATGAGCCCCAAAGGGGCGGCTTGATTCTACGCCGAAATGAATTCCTTGTCTGCGGTTCACCTCCGGGGCCTGTCGACTTAATAGAAAAAGGGAGCCAGCGGCGCTGCCACTGACTCCCTAAACTGGAACTGCTTTTGTTGTTGACCTTAGAAAATGGTCAGAATGACCATGTTCGAGACTCTGAGAATCGGGCCTTCCAAAATCACTGCTTGCACGGAGACGGTCAAAGGGAAACCTAAACCTGGGCTTTGAGAGAACCAAGGAGTCGGCGTTGCCGTTGGATCCAGCACGCCCAATGGCGGGTTAGGTGCTACCCATGCCACTGTGAACAACGATGGATCTGTTGGGGCAAGAATGGCAGGCAGAAAGCACATCTCTCCAGCCTGAGGGCTAATCAGGAATGCTTCGCTCGGGGTTGGCTTGCCGATCCGTGCGAACATGGCATACCCAGCTCCAGAAAAGCCCGGAGGGTTGTCCATCAAAACGCTGTATGGCGTGTTGACTGGCACGAAAACTTCTCGGTTTGCTCCCCCGGTGGTTCCGTTGATGACCAAGGTGGGTGCTGGTGGGCCATTGGTGACTCCAACGCTTCCTGCAGCGCATGGGCCGATAGGATTGTCGATGGGGCATCCTTCGATCATGACACTGTCAATGCCTGCTTCAACGATGCTACCACCTGCGCCGACATCTTGAGCCACGAAGCGAATCTGGAATGTCGATGTCAATGGAATGAAATCACTGACTTCGAATTCTCGCTGCACCCAAGCGCCAGCGTTGTTGTTGTACATTTCAACGGCAATCCAAGGATGACCGGCACTTTGTCTAACCCAAACTTCGAAGATATCTTCGTTGGGGTTGGCACCCACGTCATTGCTGTACCAAAAGGCATAGCTGACCCGGGCTGCTGAGAGACCGGAGAGATCGATGACGGGGGAGATGAGTCTTGTGTTGCCCCCATCCACATCTGTATTGCCAGCGCCGTTTTCAGTAACAAAGCAGTTGCCGCTATTGTCGAAATCGGTCAGAGGGTCACCACGAGTGCCGTCACCGCTGGGAATAGCCCGTTCCCAAATTCCACCAGTGACGGAGGCTTGAGTTAAGACTGTCCATCCCAGATCACTTTCAAAGTCGTCGGAGAATACGGTGGTTGAGTTGGGGTGGATCACAGTGGTGCTGTGAAGTGCGGCGGGTGCCAAAGGTGGACTCAAAGTTGAAGCACCACCACCAGATGGCAACATCTCGAAGTAATAATCGACTTGGGCATAACAAGGAGCGGCAGGCAAGTTTGCCCACCAAATGCTGTTGCCAAGATCTACCAGAGGTGTTTGAACAAAAGGGCCTCCATTGATTCTTGCATAGAGGAAAGAGTTGTTGGGATCTGGGGCCGTGCTCGAATTCTGTGTGTCGATGCGAACACGGGTGACATAGTCTGGGGTAATTGTGGTTGGCAAGCCCTCAGGGAATTCGATCACGACGGCGTTTGATGTGGCAGTCGACAGATCGATGTCCAATTCGTAGGACTGAATGCTATTTGTGCTATCAGGTGTTACCCGAACATAGTAAGTACCGCCTGTGGGCAGGCTGATGCCCGAGAGCACTTCATTTTGACCAGCGGAGTTGACGTTTGCCGTTCCTAAGATTGTAGTCCCGTCGCTGTCAATGACCTGGAGACTGAGATCGGAGACAACGAGGGAGTTGAAGGGCGTCCCGGCTCCGCAGCCTCCTGATTGGGTTCCTTGATTGTAGGTCGAGCCTACTGGGCGAAGGATGGCGGTCAAAGATCGTGAACTCGGAACCGTGAAGCTGTAGGTGTCGGTGTCACTATTGTCGTCCGTACTTACATCGGTGATTGTGGTTGTCCCGATTGTCAAAGCTCCCAAAGGTGAAGCAGCGCCGACCGAGTTATTGGGTTCATAGACGTCGCCGTAATGTCGTTGACCACCGAGCCTATCGTCGTATTGTGGGCCCAAAAATGCTGTGCTTGCAGTCGGTTCCATCAATTTTGTTTGATCGACTGGGCAGACATGGGCTAACCCAATGCCATGGCCATTTTCGTGGGCAATAACGTTACGCAATTTGCGCGAGTTGTTCGTCATGTTGGAGAAGAATGTGTCGGCGGAGTCTAGGACCATGTCGCCTGTATTGGGAAAGTAATTGTACGCCAGAATACTGCTAGGGCCATCAATGAATTTTGCGCCGATACGAATGTCACCACGGACTCCAGCGGCGCCTGGTGAGCCAGGGAATGAAGCACCGTCGTCGTTGGGTTCAAGAACATACTTGATCCCCGTGATGCCCGACCACCGAAGGAATTCGTCAACGAAGATTTGTTGCCAAACCCCAGGTGATCCGTAAAGACCGTTCA
>WFTN01000276.1 GCA_015485455.1 Planctomycetota bacterium
GATTACGGAGCGTGAAAAGCTGGTTCGCCAGTTGTCACAACTCCGATTTGCGATCGATAAAGATCACGATGCTCGCTTGGCCAGAGTGGCGAGGCTCCTATCGTTGTAGTCTCGAGGTCTTGAAGATTGTTGAATTAAGCTGAGTGAACTTCCACCCTCGTGGGGGAAGATCGGCTTTGGTTTTGCACTTCCAGATACCATCGAACGGGCATCTACAGGCGCGTTAGGCGAAAAATTATAGTTATGTTTGCAAAACAAAGAGGCGATGCCGACGCCGCTCTCCCGTCCAAATTGGCCCAGAACTGGCGAAGCTGTCACCAGCCGCCATCTGGCGTTCATGATTTCCAGAGCCCCTCGAATCGGACCCCTGCGACTCGCGTGTAGTGCACCGTGTGCTTGGGGTCGCGGTGGCCGAGGTAATCCTGGATGAGCCTGAGGTCGTAGCCTTGGTTCGCCAAGTAGAAACCGCAGGAGTGCCTCAGCGTGTGCGGGTGAACCCCTTCGAGGCCAGCTCGCTTGGCGGCCACATTCACCACGTAGTTGACCGACTGGCGGGTCAATGGTTGCGCGAGTTCACGGAGGACGTGCCCGAGGCTTTCTTTCCTTGTTCCGACGAAGTCGAAGAACTAATGCATAAATCTAAGGGCAAGGGGCGACTTGCCACGGCCATGAACTCAGGTGCGCCCTGCTTTACGGTCTTCTGTTCTCCCAACCCATCCGAGGCAGGATCCTGTCTTTATGGCCACGTACTTCAGAGCTACATGAATATAGTGATGACGATGCTTGGCATGGACATGTTGTTGGTTTCATCGCAAGGGAGTCGTACTCAACCGGCATCCCAAGAATCTCATCCACAGGAATGAAATTCTCAAAGCACTGGACTGGGATGTTGTGCCACATGATGTTGATGATTCGAATTCACCTAAGCCGTACAAAACGTTCACTGTAAGCGATTTGTGGTGCCTCATTTGTGGCAGAATGTCGAAAGGGGCGATTCAATGCGCATAAGAGACCATTTAAGTAAAAGGGTTCTGCCGCGTCCTCTTTTTGATAACTTCCACACGGACTTTGGTCGAAAATTTATCGGAAGAGAGGAATTGGAACATGCGCGGAGCCTGTGGAACATGCGCGGAGCCTGCGTTTTGACGTTGTGGATTGCCCTTATTTTGAGCTTTATGAGCAACGGTGCTAAGTGCCACGCTCAATCCTATGACGTCGACAAGATCAAGTTTGGCAACAATGCTGCCATGAGCGATGACAATAAGAAGGTCATCAATTCGGCGACCAAATTCTTGACAGTCATCATGGCTCGGAAGCACAAGAACATAGCTTGTCCGAAGAAGACCAAGAAGACAGGCAAAATCAAGTTCAAGAAGGTTGGAAAAACAGGGCGCATAATGCCCGAAGGTTCCACTTCGGGCTCAAAGAAATACAAAGTCGGCTCCAAGAAAAAAGGCGCGAATCCTGCTGGAGGCAACAATCCACCTTCAACCGGAGGTACTGGAGCATCCGGAGTGTCATCAAAGCTGACTTGGGCAGAAGTGCTTAAGTGCGTTGGTGAAGTCGACCAGGATGTCGGCGATAATCAGTCCGATGGTGAGAACGAAAAGAAGGTTAATGGTACGGTCAACATCGGAACAAAGAAGATCACGTACGAGAAATCCTACTTAAACAACCTCAAGCCTTTGGAGAAGGCCGCAGAAGATGAGGACAAGAAGGGGCTCCTTGATTTCCTTTCGTTTTGCGGTCTCGCGTATCACGAAACACTTCACACAAAACAAACCAAGCGTAGCGAGAAGGCGGCATGGCACGCCCAACTTCTTGTCTATTGCTGGATTGAGGATTTCCTGGAAGACATCATTGCGAATCCACCTGGTGATGTGAGCCCGGATGAGTCGGATGCCTTGAATTCGATGGCGGCGGCATTGAAAGTTACCACCGCAGGGCAGACCCCATCAGCAATTGCGTCAGCTACCTTGTCAGCGCTCATTGCAAATGGCTTCAAGAACTTTAAAACAACGTCCCAAGGAGAACGCGACCTGGCAACGGCCTACGTTCCAGGAGGAGGCCCATTCCCCGGAGCATCGGGCGGGACGATTTTGGTTGCCTTTAAAGATTTCAACAATGCCACAATTACGGCGAATGTAGGAGCTGCCGCAACCCTTACTTTCTCTGCGGATGACCCTCCTGTCGTTCATACCTTGTCGATCCATACGCCGTTTTGGGCGACACTCATTGACCGAGGCAATGGAACCGAACTTCTGGTTGGAGGTCACGACGCAAGCGGTTCCTCGCGCATCGTTGTGTTTTCTGACGGCGTTGACCCAGATACAAATCCAGACGCGCAAACCGCTGATATTGCCGTAGCGGGCGATGTTTCTGCTGTCCATGTACATGATGTGGTGCGCAATTCAGGTGCAACAGACTTGTTCCTACTTGACGTTGCGAATTCTACAGTCGACGTGGTTACAGACACGGACACTGATGGAATCCCCGATACAGTTTCTGCGACCCCTTTTTCCAACGACCCGTTGATTGGTCAGCGAGGTGGATATCTCTTCCGAGGAGACGAAGGAGCAAGTGAATTGATTATCGCCGTTCGGACCAATGACGATACGGTCGACCAATTGCCAAAGTCTCTCTTGTTGAAAGACACGAATGGCGACCTTGTAGCGGACAGCGCAACGCTGAATTATGATGCGATTCATTGGCCAGAATATCTAAATCCGGTCATTTTGGACCGTGTTCCGGACGCCTTCGATACGGCTGGAGCCTTGGATTGGGAATCAAGCTTCCTGCCAGGCCAAAACAAACTTTATTGCTCAACTGGTGGCAGTCCAGGTGATACCGCGACGGTTAGAAACTTGTCCAACTCCAGTGCGGTGCTTGGAACTGGAACAGCTGTTACTGATTCGGACGTAATCGAAGTTTCCCTTGCGAATGCTTTGGTTGCCGGTCAACTGATTGAAGTTGAGCTTTCAAACAGTGGCAAGAAAACAGTCCAGTTTATCCCAATCAACGAAGAGCGTTCTTCTCAAAATGGTGGACTTGTCCATTCGTCGAGTGCTTCTTTTGCTTCCAAAAGTTGGGATTTTGATGGGAATGGCGTCAACGATTACGTTGTCCGGGCTGACGAGTGGAGGTTCCTCATTGGGCTTCGAGATCTAAACGGTCACGTGACGAGTGAGCATCGTCTTCTATTCCCTTGGCGATTTGCTGATGCTCTGGACTTTGCAACCTCGACCTCAACCGCAATACAGTTTGCTGACGTTGAGGAAGAGTTCGGCTTGGTCACAGACACTGCAAATATGTTGACGCAAGTCGTTGGCGCTCCAGGCCCCGGAGTGGCTTTCACGGGTCTCGATATCGACAATGATGGTGATCTAACGGACTCTTACGTCGTCCTTGAAACATCCACCGGGCTTCCGGTTCTTCACTATTCAGTTTCGGATAATGCCGGAATTCCCGTTTGGCAATTCGTGGAATTGGCCCTTGGAACGGACGAGCAGATCACCCAATTCGAGTTGTTCGATGCTGATGGCGATGGCGACCAGGACATCATCGTTGACATTTTCGAGTTGGCGACAGAATCCCGTCGGCCCTTGATGCTTGAGTTTAGTCACACCACGTTTGCCGATACCGAACGGCCTGTCTTGACCATTGAAGACGTCGAGTTTGTTTCTGTCGGACCGATCTCAGCGATCTACACCTTGGATTTGGGTATTCAGCCTGAACCTGTCCCTGTTGAGCACACGTTGCTCTTGTCTCTTAGTGGCACATCCCCGGGTTTCACCGCAATGGGGGTGACTGTTCCGCTTGTCTTTGATGTTGCGACGCAAGCAGTCATTGATTCAAATAATAGCAGCAACCTCATCAACTTCTTTGGGACTTTTGATGCTGAAGGGCGTTCGAAAGCAGAGCTTTCTTTGCCAGCGAATTACTTTGTGCCGGGCACAACAGTCTATGCCTCATACATTGCTGCGTACGAGAATGCTACGACGGCAATTGGTGCATCGAATCCCGTGAGGTTTGTCGTTACAGCGCCAAACTAAGATTCAGACACACACAGTTTTATGAACAAGGAAGAGCTGTGAGCAGCCATCCAGTTTGAGGCTCCCAGAGCCACGCTCTTTGAGGCTCCTATCCGAATCGAAGTAAGTGAGGCCCGCCCTGAGTGTTTTCAGAGCGAGCCTCGTTGCCCGAAGGCTTCCGAGTCCTGGTTATCCCTTGGCGGGTTGCTCCTCAGCAGAGCCCGACTCCGTTTCACCAGGAAGAGATTGGCAATCTCATGAGTCAGCGTTAGCTGACTTCTTCCTCCTTTTTCTTGGTCTTTTTGCCGTGGCGAAGACGTCAAAATAGAGCTTCTCATCAATTTCGACGTGCTCTTCTGCAGCGGCAGCCAGCAGAAGCTCTTGCGCCATATTCATGGCAGCCCGCCAATTGCCGAAAGAATGCTCAGCCAAAGTTTTCATGACCTCTTTGGTCATGAGCTTTGAGTTCCCAGCTTTAGTAATGGCGTGTTGAATGCCATCGAAGAGTTCCGTGGCGGTCATGGCCTCCAAAGTTAGCCTAGTTCGAATTCGGCTGCCCAATGGAATCAATTCCTCTTGCCGAAATTTCTCGATCAGCCGACCATCACCGGCTAAGACCACTGTAAGCAAAGAATGGGAGTCCAGACGGTCGCTCGACAAAAGACGCAGTTCAGAAAGGACACCGGATGGCATTTCCTGTGCTTCGTCGATGAGGATCACCGGACGCCTCAAGCTCGATTCAAGTTTTGCTTTCCACTTCTCACGGAGGACTTTGAATCCGCCCCAGCGGTTGGCAGAGCCAAGGCTGGTGCCAAAGACCTCGCCCATTTCCCGATAGAAATCAGCCGTTCCGCTTTGCGGACGTGTGATACAGCAGACATTTAGGTCTCGAATCTCGGAGAGCTGTTGTTCCAAATAGCGTAGGACCACCGATTTTCCCGTGCCGGGATCTCCGGTCACCATGGCGAAGCCACCATCGGTGCTCAGTTCTTCAATGCGCCAAGCAAATCTCTTCACCGAATCACTGATTCGGATGGCTTCAGTTGGCAGGTCCTGACTAAACGGGTTCCATTTCAAACCGTAGATATTCAGCAGCTTTCGATTACTCATAGTTCACTATTCTCCTTGTTGTTGACATTTGGTTTCGTGATGTACGCTGGCGGCAAACCACTGGCCGAAAAGTCAGACAGATATTTCTTCAGCAATTCTGAGCCTCGCTTACCCTGATCTTGTTGTGATATGTCCTGAGCCGGAGGATCATTGCTCAGCACTCGTCTCACCGACTCGGCATTCGCTGTCCTGTTTTCCGGGCGAATGGCCACCAAAGCCTCGCCGCTTTCTTCGCTCACCAACCATGCATTGAAAAGATCCCAATGTGCGTAGCGCACCAAGACCCGTTTGAAATGACGATAGGCTGCGGGGATTTCGAAGCGTACGCCATCCAAAGCGATCGTGGCGCACTTTCTATTTGGTGTACGCCAAACTTCACGCATAAATGCCTTGCTCAGAGTAGTGGCGGATGGGCAATCCCTGGAGGCATCGATTGACCCAAGCAAACGATCCATTGGCGAGGCCTTCATCTCTCGCTGATCCTTGCGATGGTATTCCTGTTCGATCCATGCGCATGTTGCGAGGTTGAGGAATTCGAGGGTTAGGTTAGGCTCGTTAGCGAGCATCGCCATGAGCCGACCTTCCACCGTGCCAAAGAATCTTTCTTGCTTACCATTCTGCTCGGGGTGAGACGGTAGTGTCGTTTCATGAACGATCCCAAGGCGAGAAAGACCCGAGCAAAATTCCTCGCTCGTCATAGCCGAGCCGTTATCCGACAGCAAAGCTCGTGGCAAACCACGCTTTTGCAGAGCTTGGCGAAAGCCATGGGTCAAATCTTCGGTATTCTCATTGAAGTACCATTGAGCATGACAGATGAGGCGAGAATGATCGTCAAGAATACACAGTAAGATTGGCTTGCGCCAAACTCCGTCATCCCCAAGGATGTTTCGAGAGCCATGGTGAAAATCGAGATGCCACAGTGCGTGCAATCGATCGACTTCGAATCGACGGACTTCCCGGGGCACGACTTTTTCATCGATCTTCGCCCGTCCACGGCTCTTGCGCTGGCGGCGATCAATGCCTTCTCGTCTCATGAATCGACGGACAGTGTTATAGGAAGGCACTCGACTCTGCTTCGATTCAGAAAGAAGCAAAGCTTCTAATTCGTCGCGAACAAGCTGCATTGTCCAGTCTGCATGATCCCGACGAATCTGGCGAATGTCTTCGCCGATCTTCTCTGTGATAATCGGAGAATGCCCCGTATCCTTCCTTCGCTTATTGCGAAGATCCGAAACCGGATCGACGCCAGCAGCGAGAGCCTTGTAGTACCACCTTTGAATTGTCTTGAATGAATAGACCTGAGGTAAGTTCGTCTTCGGGTCTATCCAAGCTCGCTCACTGAGAGCTCGAAGCTCAAATCGTAAGTCACCTTCTGGCGGCGGAGCCGCCAGAAGGTGACCCACCACAGAAAAGCGCAGCCGGGCTCGCGCTTCACTCAGGTCCTTTTTGTCTTTGCTGTTCACGTCCTTTTTCTCCTTTGGACCAATGTCCAGGGATCCTAAGAGCGTGGCGATGACGAAGAAGCGGTCATCTTCTGCGTGTATTTATAGGCTGGGGTAGATGGACAAAGAGCCCGGCGATTTAGGGGGATGAGCCGCAGAGAAAGCGCATGAGGAGCGACTGGGAGGATGGGGATTCTTGGACATCGAATGCCAAAATGAATCGCCTTGGGACGGGCTCTTCAGGAAAGGGAATTAGGCCTCTGAGGATGCGCCAAATAGGACTGTGTCGAAAATCTTCGCGCCACCATTTGCACCAACGTTCAATTGTCCGGCGATCCGTGCCGAATTCACCTGTCAAAATGCTCACCCGCTTGGCGGTTGGACCCTGGAGAAACGCCGCCACCAAAACCACGATAATGCCTAAGTAGACCCGGCGACCAAGAAAGCGAGATGAAGGAGGC
>WFTN01000277.1 GCA_015485455.1 Planctomycetota bacterium
ATCGCTTGCTTCCAACCAGTCCCGTACAACCTGTTTGTCGAAACTTGGGGGATCTTCCCCCGGGGCGGTTGCCTCTTTCTCCGCGGTCTTCCAGAATCGAGATGAGTCCGGCGTGAAAGCCTCGTCGATGAGGGTGAGCTCACCGTTGACCAAGCCCCATTCGAGTTTCGTATCGCAGATGGTGATGCCCTTAGATGCGGCGTAGTCTGAGCATTTGGTGAATGCGGCCAAAGTCCGTTCTTTCATCGGGGCTGCCCATTTTTCTCCCACGACTTGAGTGTAGGCGTCCAGGTCGATGTTTTCATCGTGAGCGCCGACTTCAGCTTTGGTCGAAGGCGTGAAGATCGCCGGTTCGATTTTGTCGCCTTTGTTCATGCCAGCGGGAAGATCAATGCCACAGACTTTGCCAGTCCGTTGATAGTCTTTCCAACCGGAACCCACCAAGTAGCCCCGCACAATGCACTCGGCATCGAATGCTGCAGCTTTGTGGCAGAGCATGCTACGACCTCGGAGCACGTCTTTGTACTTCTTGATGTGATCGGGCATTTCATCGACATCGCCAGTGACCAGATGATTCGGGGTCACATCTTTGAGGAGATCAAACCAGAAGAGGGAGATCTGAGTCAAAACCGCTCCCTTGTAGGGGATAGGGGTTTGCAGGATGTGATCGAACGCAGAAATGCGGTCCGTGGCGACGATAAGCAAGTGCTCACCGGTATCATAAATGTCGCGCACTTTACCGCGAGCTTTCAGCTTGAGATCCGGAAGGTCTGTTTGTTGGACAGTTGGAAGGGCCATTGCAGCTCTCTCAATTGAGTGTGATGGGGATTAACCCAGGTTTCGGATTCACTAAAGTTAGGTGAATCTACACGCAAATGAGGGCTGAGGCAATTGGGGAGAGCCTAGTTCCAATCGGAGACTCAAAATGGCTGAAGGAGGCTCTACATGGGGCTTCGGTTTTGGTTTTCGATGTGCCGTCTAATGGCCTCGATGTGCCGGGCATAGATCTCGACGAATTCGATACCCATTTCGAAGGTCCCATTGAGGGCTCTGCCAATGTGGACAACCTTACCAGTCGCTTCAATGACCTCGTTGCCCACCGCCAAGCTGAATCGGAAGCGTTCGCCTAAGGGGATTGCTTCAGAAGCCTGCACTTTGATTCCGAATTCGTTGAGATCCAATGTGACCCCCAAACCCAAAGTGCGATTGAGATCTTCTTCACCGACGTCTGTATGAATGACCAAATGGCCAGAGTCCAAGCGCTCGGCCACCCGTCGATCTTGTGGAATCTTGTCCACCATGGTTTCGAAGTCCTAAATCTAAGCTCAAAAGATGAAATGCCCATAGCATTCTCTTCTGTCTCTATCGGAAGAAGGAGAGGGGTGCTTTAAGTAAATGCCCTCGAGGACTACGGGAATTCGTCATAACTCCCTCATCACAACTTGGATGTGCCCTTTAACTCTTTTAATCCACAGTTTTATCAACAAGGTAGCTGGGACGGAGGCCCTGGCATCCTGGGAGAGCCTGGGGCGGTTCAGACTCGTCTTGAGCTAGATGCATTCGAACCCTTCGCCGCGTCGCCCACCTTTGGTAAAATTGGGTCGAATGTCCCTAGTTTTAATGTTTCAAGGACTTAGAACAATGACCAGGCCCATCGCATTGACGATTTCGATGATTCTCATGAGCGCGAGCTTTCTTTCGGCCCAAGACGCCGATGACGCCATGATCAAGGAATTCCAGAAGTTCGTTGAAAGCAAAGGCGGACAAAACCAGCTCATGAGAGATCCGGAATACGCTGCCTCCGTCGGCCGCCGGAAACATCTTCAGGGCTTGGTTCAAGAGGGGATCGCTCTGCAAGAAAAGGCCCTGGCTGGCACGAAGTCAGAAATTGAAAAAGCTGTCACGCTTTTTGCGTCCCGGGCACAGACCCGAGGAACAGCCATTGACCATTACCTCTACGGTCGAATCTTGGGGCAAACGCGGGTCTTGGACGAAGCCTATCGGGAGTTCAAAGAAGCTCTTGTCCTGGATCGCTACTTGCCTTGGGCATGGGATGGGCTGGGGGTTTATCACTCCAACAAAGGCAATTGGGCTGAAGCCATCGAAAAATTCAAACGGGTACTTCAATTGTGGCCTGGCCATGTGAAAGCCACCTTTGGTTTGGCTCAGTGCTACTTTCGTTTGGAGCGCTATTCAGATGGCCTGGGATATTTGCGGGCCATCTTGAATCGCCCTGAAGTGGCTCAAGACCCAGCGGTCTTGCGCCAGACTCGTCTTTTGATCGCCGAGGCTCTGAGGAATCAGGGGAAGTTCGCCGATGCCATTGATGTCTTGACCCAAGTTCTGAAGGTCAATGCCAATGATAGCCGAGTTCTCATAGCCCGAGCCTGGTGTTCGAAACGCTTGGGCCGTCTCGATGATGCCGCCAGAGATTACGAAGCTCTTCTGGTCATCAAGCCCGGAGAGCGGCGATTCTATGAGCAGTTGTTTGATATCCGCAGAAGCCAAGGTCGTAACGCTGATGCCATAAAGGTGTTGGAGCGCTTGTTGGAGGATGGCGTCGGAGATCTGACTGCGGCTCAAATCACGCCATATCAGGATGCCATCGAGCAATTGCGAAAACTGCCGCCACGGGAAGACCCGAAGAAACGACGGCTTACCCTTGACGATCACATCAAGAACTTGGCTAACTCACCTCATGTTGAGAAGCGCCGGGAAGCTATCAAGGTATTGGCAAGCGCTCCTCCTTTGCCAGCCAATGACAGTCGCAGGAAAATTGTGCGCAAGGCGTTCGCCCGTGCTCTGAAAGATCGGGACTGCGCCATTAAGTGTATTGCTCTTGAGCAAATGAACCGCCGATTTGGCGATGAGCGAGTACTCAATGTGACCATGCTATTTGGCAGCATCGAGCATGAAAAAGATCCGCGGGTGCGGGGCATGGCGAATCACATTCTCCAAGATTATCCAGGAAAAATGGTGACACCAGCTTTGATCATGGCGATGAAAACAGAACCTGATCTTTATGTCTTCCGGCGAATCCACGAGAGTTTGAATGCCGCAACTCTCGCATGGATTGAACGGGTCTTGCCCAACGACCTAGAGATTGTGGACATGGTGAGAATTCGCAAGAAGTGGATGGCCTGGTATAGGCGTAACCGAGACTTGTATCGCAAGTACGAACCCAAAGACTTCAAACTATAATCCCATTGCACCCATGGTGATCGACGTACGATTGTCATGATTGATAAAAGAGACAGAGAAAAATCATGAGTCAAGGTGACACGATTCTTGTTGTTGGTGGTGCTGGCTACATTGGCAGTCATTGCTTGTGGGAGCTTCGGCAGCGTGGTTTTAAGACCCTTTGCTATGATAATCTCTCCGAAGGGCATCGAGCTGCTTGCGGGGAAACACCTTTCATTGAAGGCAGCCTGAATGACGAGGCTAAACTCGATAAACTCTTTGCCGAGCACAGCATTCGTGCGGTCTTTCACTTCGCTGCCCATTGTTACGTCGGCGAATCTTGCGAAGACCCAGAGAAGTACTACTTCAACAACGTGGCGTCGACTCTTTCTCTTCTGCGCTCCATGCGTCGGGCGAATGTGAAACGCTTTATTTTCTCATCGACCGCAGCCACTTTCGGCAATCCAGTCCGCGATACCATCGACGAAACTCATCCTCAAGATCCGATTAACCCCTATGGCCGTACGAAGCTCATGATCGAGCACATTCTGAAGGACTACAAAGAGGCCTACGGCATGGAGCACGTTATTTTACGCTACTTCAATGCAGCGGGTGCCGCGGAAGGTGGGGTGATTGGTGAAGACCACGAACCAGAAACTCACCTGATTCCTTTGGTCTTGAAAGTTGCCTTGGGACAACGGGACGACATCAAAATGTTTGGGGACGACTACGACACGGTGGATGGCACTTGCGTTCGAGACTACATCCACATTTTGGATTTGGCGGATGCTCACATCAAAGGGCTGGAGTATCTGGAGAACGGCGGCGAGAGCGCAGCGTTCAATCTGGGCAATGGCACAGGTTATTCCGTCAAGCAAGTGATCGACACCGTTGCCAAAGTCACTGGCAAAGCCATCAAGAGCGAAGCGGTTGGACGCCGAGCGGGGGATCCGGCCATTCTTATTGCCGACTACAAAAGGGCAGAAAAAGTCTTAGGCTGGAAACCCAAATATGGTGATCTGGAAACCATCGTTAAGACAGCTTGGGACTGGTCATCTTCACATCCGAAGGGCTATGACGATCGATAGGCGGATAAGAGAGCTTGAGTTGAATCATAGGACCCCAAGATTCTTGGGGTCCGTCTTGTGGGTGCGGGTTCTCTTGACCCTTGTTTTGACGATTTTCTTGGGCGCGATCTTCAGCTGCACTGACAGCGAGAAGACTGTTGAGGCCGAGAATAGCATGGTCTCAAAGGACCATGATCAGAACCGAGGGGTGGACACCCCCAAGGAAGTCATCCCATCTCTTCCTCCCCGAATTACCGCGAAACGAATCAAGGAACTTCGGCGAAAATGTCTAAAAGCCATCCGTCAAGTGGGGGCAAAGGCTGATGTTGCTGCCATGATCTTGGATGTCGATCATGATGACATCCTTTTTGATTTTCACGGTACTGAGGCTCAGGTGCCGGCGTCCAATATGAAGCTGTTGCTTGGGGCTGTGGCTCAGGATGCCTTGGGGCTCGATTTTCAGTTTCGAACCCGTTTCGCCATGGATGGATCATTCGAGAATGGCGTTTTGTCCGGCAATCTCATTGTTGTTGGTTGCGGTGATCCCACACTCAGCGCGCGATTTTTTCGGGACGATCCTAAACGCCCCATGGAGGTCTTGGCCGCGGCCTTGGCCGAGCAAGGGTTAACGAGAATCGAGGGGCGTATTCTGGCGGATGCCCGGGCTTTTACTGGGCCGAAAATTGGCCCCAATTGGCCGAAAGATGCGGCCTGGCGCACCTATATGGTCGAAGTGCAACCTTTGGTCTACAACGACAACCAAACAACATTGATGGCGGCGAACGTTGGTGGTGAAACGAAAGTCGGAGCGAACCCAGATTTGGGATTCGTTGAAGTGAAGAATGCCCTTTCTCTTACGAGCAAGAAAAATGGCCACAAAATCGGCGTAAGACGGGGCAAGGACAACAATAAGTTTGTTGTCAGTGGACGTTTGTGGAGCAAAGGAAGGGGTTATGAAACTGCGGTGAATGTCCATGATGGCCCCCGTTTCTTCGTTCACGCCTTGAAGTTGGCTTTAGAAGACCGTGGAGTGGTTGTCGAAGGCGGCGTTGGCCATGTGGTTGCAGACCTTGATGTGGCCGGGATGAAAGACTTGATGGTCTACACGTCCAAGTTGAGGCGAACTTTGGCTCCGATGATTCAGAATAGCATGAATCTCTATGCCGAACTGGTCCTCCGTACTCTGGGTCGTCAAGTTCATCAAGAAGGCAGCTTTGCCGCCGGTACCCGAGCTGTGACCGATTGGTTGGGTGAGAAAGACTTGTTGAGTCCCAATACTATCGTGGCTGATGGCAGTGGTTTGTCCCGGGAGAACCGTTTGAGCCCATGGCAAATGGTCCGCGTCTTGGATCACGTGGCTCAGGATCCCCAGAGATGCGCAGAGTTTCGTGAACTCCTGGCTCAGCCAGAGGGGAATGGAACTTTGCGTCGTCGGATGAAGAAGCTGAAAGGGCGGGTCTTTGCCAAGACAGGAACCATGAGTGGGATCAGTTCCCTCAGTGGCTTTGTGCGTCTGTCAGATGGACACCTCATAGCGTTCTCCATTCTCTGCAACAACGTATCTGTCAATCGGGCCCGCAAAATGCAGGATGCCCTTTGCTCTTTGGTTTCCGAGTTGGATTCATGAGTCATGCAGGGCTTTTCGATGACACGGAAGATTCTGAAGAGCCGTTGCCCGACAGCCAACCTCTTGCAGAACGCATGCGCCCCCAAGATTTTGAAGACGTCCTTGGCCAAGATGAGCTGGTGGCGCGGGGATCTTTGCTGCGGGATCTGATCGAAGAGGATCATGTGCCGTCCATGATTCTCTGGGGGCCCCCAGGGACAGGCAAGACGACAATCGCCCGTATTATTTCCCGGCGAACTGGCTTGCGTTTCGTGGCCTTTAGTGCCGTCTTGTCTGGGGTGAAGCAGGTGCGGGAGGTGGTGACTGAAGCTAAGTACCACAGACAGATTGAACATGTAGGGACGATTCTCTTCGTTGACGAGATTCATCGTTTCAACAAGAGTCAGCAAGATGCTTTCTTGCCTCATGTGGAGGATGGGACCGTCGTCCTTATCGGGGCGACTACCGAAAATCCTTCTTTCGCTCTCAATGCGGCTCTCTTATCTCGTTGTCAACTGTTTACTCTGAATCCCTTGGATGACGTATCCGTTCAGCAGTTGATCCGGAGGGCCCTTGATGATCCTAAGCGTTTCGACTTGCCGACGAACATCGCATTGTCCAATGATGCCGTGGATACTTTAGTAAGGCGTTCGGCAAAGGATGCTAGGAGTAGCTTGAATGCATTAGAGGCCCTACTCAAACGGGAGAAATCCCGCGGGCACTTGGGGCGTTCGCTCTTGGATGCTGCCGCTGTCGACCGTGCTCTCTCCGATGGGCGCCTGCGCTATGATCGGTCTGGGGAAGACCATTTTAACGTCATGAGTGCTTTCCATAAGTCCATGCGCGGTGGAGACCCTCAGGCTTCTCTCTATTGGTTAGCGCGGATGTTAGCTTCCGGCGAAGACCCACTTTGGATTGCCCGACGAATCATCCGTTTCGCCTCTGAAGACGTAGGGTTGGCCGACCCCCAGGCTCTTACAATTGCTCTGGCTGCAAGAGAGAGTTTTCAATTGATGGGTAAGCCCGAAGGTGAGTTGGCTTTGGCTGAAGCTACCGTCTATATGGCCACAGCTCCTAAGTCGAATGCCATTTACGCTGCTTTTAAGGCGGTTCAGGCGGACATCAAGAATGGCGATGTTTTTGAAGTCCCGATCTATCTGCGAAACGCACCCACAGCTCACATGAAGTCGTTAGGATACGGGAAAGACTACCTGTATCCCCATGATTTTGATGAAGGGGTGGTAGATCAAGATTATCTGCCAGAAAAGAAGAAGGGCACGGTTTATTACCAACCCTCACCTTTTGGCTTTGAGAAGGACATCGGGACTCGCATGGATTGGTGGCAGAAAATGAAAGAGAAGGGCTCGTGCCAGAACAAGAAGAAATAGCCTTGCTCTTACTCCATCTGGAGCGAATTGGTCGTTCTGCCGGTTCCATTCTGATGGATCATTTGGGCCAACTCGAAGACAAAGATGTGGACTTCAAAGGTTCCAGAGATTTGCTCACCAAGGCTGATCGTGCTTCCGAAGCCTATATCTTGGAAGAAATTGCCAAGGTTTTTCCCGATCATTCTTGCTTAGCGGAAGAATCTGGGAGTCATGGGGGTTCTATCTCAAGTGATCGAGGTTATCGCTGGATCGTGGATCCTCTGGATGGAACCACCAACTTCGTCCACCAGATACCGATGTTTGCTGTGTCTTTAGGGGTTCTTCTTGACGGTAAGCCCATTGCTGGGTGCATCTTTGCCCCGAAACTTGATGAGCTTTTCTTGGCTGGCCATGGCCAGGGTGCCACCCTGAATGGAAGTCCTATTCATGTGACAAAAACCCAAGCCATGATCGATGCTATGTTGGCCACGGGGTTTGCCTACAAAGTGGATGAGCTTGAGAATGACAATCTTGATCATTTCGCCAAGTTGATTAAGAAGGCTCGAGCCATCAGACGTTGCGGTAGCGCGGCGTTGGACATGGCTTATACCGCTTGCGGGCGCTACGATGGGTTTTGGGAACTACACCTTTCCCCTTGGGACGTGGCGGCAGGAGCAATTTTGGTGCGGGAAGCTGGGGGCGTTGTTTCCGACTTCTCGGATGGTTCAAATTGGCTGTTTGGTGGCGAGATAGTTGCCGGCAACCCAACGATCGCAGGTTTTTTGCGAGATGAAATAGCAGCTGCTGGAGAATTCAATCAATGAACGTCTTATTTCTTTGTACTGGCAATTCCTGCCGCAGCCAGATGGCCGAAGCATTTGGCAAGAAATATTTGGATCAGGGTCACCATGTGTTCTCCGCCGGCACTGCACCTCAAGGGATTAACCCCAGAACGATTGTCTCTATGGATGATTGCGGTGTTGACATACGGGATCAGGCGTCAAACAAAGTTTCCGATGTGCCTCTAGCAGAATTGGATCTTGTGGTTTCCATGTGCTCTCATGCTGAAGAGAATCTCCCTCTTGAGCTCAGCAACATCAAGAGAGTTCATTGGCCATTGCCAGACCCGGCGGAGGCCGGGGGAGATGAAGAAGAAATCCTCGAATCCTTCGCCAGGATTCGAGATGAAATCAAAGAACGGGTCGATTTACTCTTGGGAGAATAAGTAAGGCTTGGGAGAAGTAAGGCCCTCGCTTCCTCAGGGGGAATCGTTCGAGAACGCTCCAGCGACTAACAAAACTCAATTGATTGTTGGATGGGGGATTGCCCCCAGGCGCGGGGAAAGCAGATCGATCGAAGGCCCAGCTATCGGTTCTACATGTAAAGAATTTGATATTTGTGACCGAGTGGGTCCTTCGAAAGATCGATGCTTCGCAACCGGAGTCGCTTGCACCCTAATCATCGTCAACATTCGAAATAGACTTGAATAGATTCTCAATTATCTGCATGATTCGAGATCTGACTCACCCTCAAGCACTGACAATTCGCTCAGTTTTTTTGTTTGTCCGCCCCTTTATGGGCATGGGCAGAACTTTCTATAATCGTTGGTTTGACTAAGTTTGTAAATGTGTGAATCTGGGCATCCGTCCAAGAGCCATAATCCCATGGGTCACAGCGAAATCATTGTCCGGGGAGCCCGGGAAAACAACCTGAAGAACGTCCATGTGGCAATCCCTCGGGGTTCGCTGACGACGGTGACCGGCGTGTCGGGATCGGGTAAGTCTTCCCTGGCTTTCGATACTATCCACAATGAAGGGCAGAGGCGTTTCCTCGAGTCCTTGTCTTCTTACGCCCGGCAATTCTTGGGGCAAATAGCCAAACCCGCAGTTGATCACGTTGATGGCTTGTCACCCACAGTTTCCATCGATCAGAAGACTGTCAATCGGAATCCACGGTCAACAGTAGGAACGGTGACAGAGGTCTACGACCATTTACGCCTCTTCTTCGCACGCTTAGGAACACCCTATTGCCCGGAGACAGGTGAAGAAATCCGAGCTCAATCCGCGGACCAAATTCGCGACCGCCTCCTCGCCGAGCATCCCAACAAGTCATTGACTGTCTTGGCGCCTATCGTCAAAGACCGCAAGGGTGAATATCGCAAAGAACTGGAAGACCTGCGCCTCCGGGGTTACGTCCGCGTTCGTATCGATGGCGAATTGCGAAGGTTAGATGAAGAGATCAAACTGGCCCGCTATGTTCGCCACACGATTGAAGTGGTCATCGACCGCATCAAGGTTTCCCCTGGGAAAGCAAGCCGTTTGGCCGAGGCGATTGAGGCCGCTCTGAAATTGGGTGCTGGGGTGATGGCAGTCCTCCTTGGTGAGAATCATCTTACTTTCTCATCGAAGATGGTTTCTTTGGCTACCTCTAAGACTTTTCCTGACTTAGAACCAAGGCTTTTCTCATTCAACTCTCCTCACGGTGCTTGCGCTCATTGTGACGGATTGGGCATTCTTCACGATGCTGACGAAGATTTGGTTGTTCCCGAGCCAGGGCTGAGCATCGCCAAAGGTGCCTTAGCTCCTCTGGGGAATTCTCAGCTCCGCGATTATGGCAACGTTTCCATGATGTCAATGCCAAGTATTGCCAAGCACTACGGTTTTGACATGGAACAACCGTGGGAGGAAATCGACCTCGATACGCGATCAGCCATTCTTCATGGTTCCAAGGGGGAAGTCATCCCCTTGAAGATGGCCTACCAGGGCAAGAATTGGCAGCTTAAGTCGTCAAAGAAGAAACCCCTCATCGGCCTCCTTCCTGGTTTGCGTGATCAATTCGCTGCGAAACCCGCTAAGCATATGGAGCGCTTTTTTGCCAATGTGACCTGCCATGTCTGCCAGGGAAGCCGACTGAATGAATTTGCCCGGGCTGTGCGCTTTCGAGACAAAGGCATCGCGGAGTTAGCGGCTGCTGGAATTGATGAATTGACGGCGTTCTTTACTGACCTTGAGTTCAGTGGCAACGATGCGCTGATTGGCAAGCCTATTGTCAAAGAGCTTCATGG
>WFTN01000278.1 GCA_015485455.1 Planctomycetota bacterium
AGTTCAGCAGAAACAGCTTCTTCTTTGCTTTCCTTTCGCAACAAGCGAAAACGAAGCCATCCCGGCATTTTTTTGTTTCTGAAGAATTGTCTTGCGTAATTCCCTGCCCCCAGTTTATCTTCGACTTCGTTAGAGAGTTGACCTGATTTAACGATGAATCTTGGTCACGAAGCCGAGAATAAATCCGGATAGGCGCGCCCAAAATAGAGCTTCTTGACGGCTTCAGGAATTCGTCTCGAATGCGCAGTTTTGGAGTTTGTGGAAGGAAACCCAATGAAAGATCTCAGATCCCTAGTTCAGCAGTTCAGCAGTTCAGCAGTTCAGCAGTTCAGCAGTTCAGCAGTTCAGCAGTTCAGCAGTTCAGCACGACAGTTATGGTCTTGTTCTGTCTAACGCTATCGGCGTTTAGCCAAGGGCCTGGGCCTTACCCGACCCCCGCACCGACTCACATTTCCAAAGCGAGCGGTAGCTGGAATGATATTGCCACATGGATCGTCGTTGCGCCGACCACACACCCGATCCCTCTATTTCCATCTGACACGATTCACATCAAAGCAGGTCATACCGTGACTCTGGACATACCCACAGATTGTGCCAAGACGATCATTGTGGACGGAACACTGATTATTGGAAACACCCTTCAAACTTGGTGCTTTCAATTGCTCTATATTCGCAACGGCGGAAAACTGAAAGTAGGCACTTTCGCTGCTCCTTTTACCGGTAATTTGAACATTAGCTTAGAAGAAGACCCTTCCACGACGCCCCCAACACCAGGACGGTTCTTCGTTGACTCTGGCGGTGACGTCAAGATGTGGGGCAATCAGAATAGTCAGCTTTCTCATGGCAAATTGTCCGAGTCCTTACTTACTGGCCAAACAAGAATAAGGACAGTTGGTAATCCTCGTTGGACTGTAGGTAGTAAAATAGTCGTTGCTTCGACAGATTACGACACCAATTTAGCCGAAGAATTTACCATAACCTCTGTCACCAATCTGACGGCACCCACACGAGTAGAATATGGCATTGATCACCCGGCTGTCTACCAGCATTTTGTCGGTACGCTCCATGCTGGCCCTCCCAAATCCATGACGATTGCGGCGGAAGTAGGTCTTCTTTCTCGTAACATCACGATTCAAGGGCCAACCGTACCGACGACAGCGAAATGGGGCGGTTTTATCCGATTTGGTGAGAATCCGGCTCCAGGTACGCCCCGAACTGATCATGTTCCCACAGCCCCAGCCCCCAAGGTCAACATCAACTGGGTTGAGTTCACTGGCCTTGGCAATCGTCTGGTAGAAGGGGAATATCCCATCCATTTCCACTACGGCGGGGCCATGACAGTGGGGCGCATTGGTGCCTCTTCCTTTCACCACAACTACAATCGATCTATTGTGGTGCACCACACCACAGACGTTCAGCTCATCGACAATGTCTCTTATCACACCTACGGCCACGCATTTTTCTTCGCGTCCGGTCTTGAGAAAGGCTGCACTCTCACCGGCAACCTAGGGCTTTCGACCCTTGCGGCCGAGGAGAACATTGTTGACCCGAAGGATCCAACTGGGCAGAAAATATTGCTGAGGCTTGATGAGGAGGACGATGTACCAGCGACATTCTGGATCAAGACCATGGATTGCACGGTCAACAACAACATCTCCGCAGGGTCAGAGGGCGCAGGCTTTTGGGTTGATAATCCCCATGAAGTGTTCACTTACCAAACCATCGTTCCTGACGTAACCAATCCAGCAGGCACCCAGGGTGGTTTCCCAAGCCCAGTGCCTGTCCCGACAGCGCTCTCCACCCCGGCAGTTTGGTCTTTCAATGGGAACTTAGCTCACTCGTCTGGGACGAATGGCTACTACGCCGATGACGCTGTTATTTTATGGGGCGACGCGAGCAACCATGCTCTCAAGGTTGATGGTTTCACCGCCTACAAATGTGGGCAATACGGCATCTTTAGCCGCAATTTTGGTCATGTCCTTTGGGAAAATTCGAGAATCGCGGATTGCCAAGGGGCACTTTACACTGCGAGCACGGCCTTTCCGGGTAGTGATGGCGAAGCTATTACCACTTTCAAAAACACCCTTGTCATTGGTGATTCTGTCAACACCGGAACTGCAGCTAGTTGGAGCACGGAGGAGGCTCTTGTTGGGCGTAGTTTACCTTTGCCCCAATTCAAGCTCGCTCCTAATCGTGCGCTCTGGGGCTTTGAACTCTATGATGGTTTAGCCATTGTTGACGACATTGAGTTTGTCAATTTTAACAATGTGCCCACAGGCTCCGGCGGGACGCGGATGGCAACGGCCATCATCAACCTCATCTCAGATGTTGGCTACAACGCCGACCCTCGGAACATGATGATCGGTGCAACGTTTACCAATGTGCCGACGAATAACCGCCTTTTCTTTCGTACTGCATCTGTTTTGGGGAACGCCAACAATCACATTGTCCTTTGGAATCCTGATGGCTCCATCACAGGTTTTGGAACCCCCGGTCAAAGTGGTCCCGCCGGATATATCACAGGTGACCAACCGGCCTTGCTTCATACTGGCGCCAGCAAGACAGGAACACCGGGAGTCGACGACGCTATTTGGAATGCCGCATGGAATGCTTGGATGGTTCCGGATCTTCCCAGGAGTGCCACCGAAACTGGACGAGGAATCGTCCAAATGTTGTTTCGAGATCAAAACAAGACGCACTTTTTCGATACCGCTGGAATCCCTGCCTTCATGCGTTTGACTCGGGTTATCTCTGGAGGCGGAACAGGGCCGTCTATCGAAAGTCACCACATCTTTGATGGTTCCGAATTCTTTGCCAACAACTATCCTTTTAACGTGAAGCAGGGGGAAGTTTATGAGGTGACGCCTCCAACCCCAACCGCTGGCCCAGGCACCCCTATTGATTTTGAGAACTTCGATATCATCATGCGGTTTTGTCGTCCTGGGGATTGGTTGACTCTGAAGATTCCTATGGGGATTCCACCTTCTTCTAATCGTACCTTTGATCCGAAGAACAATGGTTCCTCAAACGATGTTCTCCGTTTCTTTCTTCATCAAAGGATGGACTGTTTAGATTACTCCGGCCAATGTGATCCTAGCAAGAAGCAACAGGTCTTGGGCAACTTTCGCGATCCCACGGCCACCCCTCCCATCGAATATTGCAAACTCCCTCGCCAACTACCGATTGCCACCCTTTCGAACTCTCTTTCGCCTTTCAATGGCCACACAGTGCCGACATCTCCGTTGTTGACTGAACTTGGGATGCTGCCCGTTGTTACGGCACCAGTAGCCTCCGGGGCCGTCAATTCGGCACCTTATGGTCTTGCCTGGCACTTCGCTCAGGGTACTGCTGTCAGCTCGGGCAATCCTGGCACTCAAAGTTATCTCTATCTTCGGATTGCTCTGATTAACTATGGGTCTGGTGGCCCCTATGACGGAATCTCTCTGCCCGCAGGGGCCTGGTTTATTCCCACCGGCTTTCTTCCTGGTGTGGACGTGATGTTTGAAGGCGGCTCCGTTCTCGTGCGAGTTCAGGACATCTAATGCAAACGAAAAAATCACTTATCGAGATCACAGCTGTGTTTGAAAAGATTCAACAGAGACGGTGCTGGAATAGAGTCCGTTTCACCGTCACTTCCGAAAGTACCTATTCATTCTCTTTGTTGTTGGCTTTTCTCCTTACCTTCAGTTCGACGGCCTGGGCGCAGTTACCGCAGGTCTTGTACTTGCCGTTCGATGAAGGAGCGGGGGCGGCGACGGCGGACTTATCTGTGCCTGGGCAATCGAGTACTAACGCAACTTTGACGAATTCGAATAGTTGGAATCTTGTTGATCCTTACTTGGGGAACTCAGCATGGGAACCTTCAACTGCAATCGGCGGATTGAACGTTGTCAATGTGGGAACAACTTACTCGACGTTGGGATCGTTCACCTTTGAATTTGCGTTGAAGCCCGTTCCATTTCCAATGTTCAGTGCGTTGGACATCCTAAATGAGAGTCTTAACCTTAGGGTGTCTCTCCATGAAAATACAGTTGGCGAGTTTCGTCTTAGGATAGGGAGCGTAGGGACGTTTGGCGTAACTGTGGTAAATGACTTCGGGCCTCCACTTCCTCTTCACAAGTGGACATATGTTTCCCTTGTCTATGATGCCACTCTCAATCTTCTTTTCCTGTACTTCGATGCAACATCTGTTGATGTTGTATTTCCGATTGCTTTCGGTGGGCTACCGGGTCTTTCGCTCGCAAATGGTGGCGGCACGTGGCGAATCGGCAGTTCTCCCGGCGGATCATTCAACACCTGGAACGGTAGCATCGATGAATTTCGCGTTTGGAATGTGGCCCGAAGTCCCGCTTTGATTCGTATGACTTCTAAAGTTGAGTTGGCCAATGGTGTCATTGATGTGGGAGCGGGGGAGATCACTTCCCCACCTAGACGCTTGGGCCGCTGTCAATACTACTCATCGGCGGAAGTGCTTTCGGTGGTTGTTTGCAATCCGGGGTTGACGCCCATCGCAGCGGGCTCTGCTATTCCTATGACTGTGTCTGTCGACGGCTCTGTGGTGATGACGGAGTCTCTTGTATTAGCGAACAATCTGAATCCTGGTGAGAGTTTGCCTTTCACTTTTGCAAACACCATCGATCTCAAACAAGCTGGAGTTCACACAGTACGGGTGACGACGAATTTTCCTGGGGATACTCAGCCCGGCAATGATGTTTTAGAGCTCGATTTTCGTGGTGGTGGCCCAGGGGTTGTGGACGAATTTCCGTGGCTGGAAGATTTCGACGATGAGGTCTACCCAACGTCGACTCCTGCCGTCACGACTGTGCCACCTTTTGGTTGGCACCAAAGACAAGGAGAACTGAACCCACTGGGATTTGAAGAAGAGTGGTTCTTCATTCGGTCGCCGCAATTCGGCGGCTACTCTGGCTTTCTGCCGGACACAGACCATACGTCTCGTTCCAATTCAGGGCGTTTTGCCAACTTAGATACAGGGGTTCCCCAACGAAGTATAGAAAGTCCCTGCATCGAACTTCATGGCCTCACCAATCCGACTTTGGCTTTTTATTACAATCGAGAGAGATGGGGTTCGCTACCATTGGCTTCTGCCCGTCTCCGCGTGAGGGTGCATTCCCTCACGACAGGTTTAACAACCAGAATCTTCTTGCAGACCTTAAACGACGGTCCCGATGTTTGGCGACTTTTTAGGGCCGATCTTTCGCCTTGGATTGATGAAGTCATTGTCCTCTACTTTGAAGGCGTTGGCGGTAGCAGCAACACCATGAGCGTTGATGATGTCACCATCATTGACGAGTCAACGACCCTCAATGGGCAAGCCCCTCAACCAGGTTTGGCCACCCTTGATCTCAATGGCGCCACCAATGCCAACGTGCAAGAGGTTGCTTCTGGCGAAAATGGTATCTACCAGACGGTGAACTTTTCTCCCACGGATCTCAACTACGAGTTTCAAGGGTTGCCTCTACAACCAGTCATGCTTCTCTCTGGTGACCGCAATCTGAGGAACGCGACCTTTCCCGGTATCGGCCAGATGGATATGGGAGGTCCCATTGATCCAGTGACAGGCATCCCCGGGGCCCTCACCATTTGGGGCAATGGTTTCACGCCAACCGCCGGGC
>WFTN01000279.1 GCA_015485455.1 Planctomycetota bacterium
GAAGACTTCTCGCCTGAAGGCCAAGGGGCTTGAACCCGTCTTTAGAAGCAAAAGATGGTTGCTTGTGAAGCGACCAGAAAACTTGACAGAGAAACAAACGGTCTCCATGAGCGAACTCATCCAATACAACCTAAAGAGTGTCAAGTCGAATCTGCTCAAAGAGGAAGTCCAACGACTCTGGGGCTAGAAAAGTCCGACTTAGGCTGACAAGTTTCTCAAACAATGGTGTAAGACCGCCATGGGATCTCGCATCGAACCGATGAAAAAGATCGCCAAGATGGTGAGGCGGCATCAGCCACTGCTCCTCAATTGGTTTCGGGCCAAGGGCACGATTTCTGCCGGTGTCGTTGAGGGGTTAAACAACAGATTGAAACTCACCACCAGAATGACGTAGGGCTTCAGAACCTTCAAGTTCACTGAAATCGCGCTCTATCACGCAAAGGGAAACTTACCGGAGGCTGAAAAGGCCCCCAGATTCTGCTGAAGAACCGATATTATTTGTCTTACTGCCTCGACCTTTCCTACCAGAAGGGCTAAATTTCCCTTTCCCAAAATGTCTCATCTATGTTCGGAATACGAGGCGTCAGGAAGCAAAAAGGGAAGCATATGAGCAGCAATCGAAATCAACGACCGGCGGGGCTCACGGCGTTGGCAATCATCAATTTCGTCGAGTTTGCCATGGGGGCCTTAGGGCTCGTGGGCGCGGCCTTCACCTATTGGGGTGGGCAAATTGAAAATGAAGGTTTTACTAGCGCCTCGGGGTTTTTCGTGGTGGTGACCTTCAATGGACTCCTTTGCATTTTACTGCTCATCTCGGGTATCGGTTTGATGGGGTGCCGCAAGATACTAGGCCGCCATTTGGTCTCGGCTATATTTGCTGTGGCTCTGATAAAGGGCGTTTATGTCGTCCAAAATGAACCTGATCAGTTTGATTTGATCCTTGTAGCTTTCGTCGTTTGGCCATTGATTACCACCATCTTGGTGAACACCGTATTTCGGGAGGACTTGGTCAAATGAGTGAATCTGGACAAGTAACACGGCCGGATGGTCTCTTGACAGGGGTTCGGCCCAGAGATCTGACTATCATCGCTTCCACCTGGTTGCGTTTTGCTTTTCGCAGTGGCGGGGGTGTCTTATCTCTCTTCATGGTTATGGTCATTGGTTTGATGATCGTCAATGTCTCTGTTTCACAAATGGAGAGGGTGGGACGGTTCATGGCAGGCAAAGATGCCTCTCAAGCCGACGTCGTCAAGAAGATCTCCGAATCCAATGTTGTGAGGAATGTTGTTGAAATCGTCTTGGATGGCACCGACGACGAGGTCAAGGCCCAAAGTAATTACCTGATGAAGGAAAAGCCAGCGATGCTGAGTATCGCTTTGCTGATCTTGCTCTACTTGGTGCCCTTTGGAGTCTCGTCCGCAGCTTTTAACCAAACTGCTGGAGATATCGGTTCTCGGGGTCTACGTTTTCTACTTTCTCGGACAGAGCGGCCGAATATTTTCTTGGGGCGGTTTCTGAGTGCTTTTCTGTTCATCGCTGGTGCCTTCGCTCTGCTTCTGCTGATCGTGACGAGCTATCTGCATTTCAAGTTAGGCATCTATTCCGCCGGGGTGCTCTATGGTTGGGCCTTCCGCGGTATTATTGCCTTCACTTTCTACTCTATGCCCTATGTGGCCCTGGCTGCTTGGGTCTCTTGTCTGATGGATAAACCATTTGCCGCCATGGCCATGACCTATTTGGCTTCCGTAGGCTCTACCTTGGTGCTTTTTATCATTGGCGCGATTTTGAGTACAGCCGGAGCCGAGCAGGCTTGGTTATCGAGACTCATGCCATGGGGTTGGCGCTACGACATGTTCCACAACGAACTTGACACGCAATTGCTGGCTTATGCCGCCATGGTTGGTTTTACCGTTCTCTTCCTCTTCTTGGGGTTGGCCTCATTCCGAAAGCGAGACCTATAGCATGACTCAGGCACTATCGATTCAGAATCTTAGCAAACGTTTCGGAAGTTTTGCTGCCTTAGACGATGTGAGCTTTGACGTTGAGCGGGGATCGCTCTTCGGGCTTCTGGGACCCAACGGTGCCGGAAAGACGACGCTCTTTTCTATCGCTTCTGGTTTTCTCTTGGCGACTTCGGGACATGCGGAAGTCTTGGGGATCGACATTCGTAACGTCTCGGCACTCCGGGGACGGTTTTCAATCTTGCCACAAGACGCTGATTTTCAATCGGGCATTCAAGTGATCGATCAATTGACTATGTTCGGGCGTTTGGCAGGGAAGAGTAAAGAAGAGGCTCAACGTAACGCCATGTTCGAGTTGGAAAGGGTGGGCTTAGAGGATGTGGCTCGGGTCAATGCCCAGAGCTTGAGTCATGGTATGGCGAAGAGAGTAGCTTTGGCCCAGGCCTTCCTCGGCGACCCAGAAGTCATCATTCTTGATGAACCCACCGCTGGGCTCGACCCTGACAATGCCCGTAAGATTCGCGAACTGGTTCGAAGCATGAAAGGCGATAAGACGGTCTTGCTGTCGAGTCACAATCTCCAAGAAATCCAGGATCTTTGCGATACCGTCGTGATCATCGACAAGGGCAAGGTGCGTTTCGACGCTGATATGTCGACCATCACCCAATCGGACAATCTTTCGCGCATCTCCCTATTCGGAAAACTCCCGGATTCGGTTTGTGAGACGGTCAATAGCTTGGGTGTTGTCTCGAAGGTCGAAACGGATCTGAGGGACCAAGAAACTCATCTCAACGTCCATTTCTCTTTCGGCGAAAGTGACACCAAAGAGACCGCTATGCGCTCGGTTTTGGAAACTCTTTTGTCGGGAGGTGTTGTGCCGCGTAAGATTGTTGAAGGGGCCAGCTTAGAGCAACGGTTCTTGGAAGTGACAGATGGGCAATTCGACGGCGCATCCAGTACCTAGTTCATCAGATTCGAACTAAGAAAGGAGAGTTCTGATCTTTTTTCTTCGTGCGATGAAAGTCTTGCTTGGGGTTCTCGGGGCATTCTTCCTGGTGGAGCTTGGCACCCGGTATTGCCTGCCGAAAGGGAATTGGACCCCTGGGCAAGGGTTAGCATCGAATGCTCTTAGGCTCGGCCAAAATGGCATTTTGCTCAACAAACCTAATCTCCACACCTATACCTGCGTCAATCTCGAGCCTTGGACCGCTTTAGACACGGATAATCGAGGATTCCGAGTACCAAGGAATCAATCTCGAGAATCCGCAGGAGACGTTCGAGAGAGAATCTTGGTTTTGGGTGCTTCCAATACTTGGGGTATGGGAGTGACTGCGGAAGATACTTGGCCCCAGATTTTTCAAGGGCTCTTGGCCGAACGTGGCCGCACCGTTGAGATCATGAATGGGGCTCAGGTCGGTTACACCTTGCCGCATATGTTTGAGCGAGCTCGGCAACTGGCAAATGACATTGCTCTCGATCGAATCTTCATCGCTGTGCCTTCCTCGGGTCTTTACATGTTTGGATTGGGAAGCGCTGGAAGCCCTTGGCATTTCGTCCATATGCACCCATGGCAAGTGACCCCTCTTCCTTTGGAGTATGCTTTCGATCAGCTCCCCCAATTAGAAGAGGTGAACGGCTTTGTGTTACGCCGTGACCGGGCTGGCAGAGGAGGATTTATCGATGATCTGAGGACTCAAAGTGCCCTCATTCACCGTATTTGGGTGAAAGCGTCTTTGCGGCAGAATCGCTTTGATGTGGTCAAAGAGGAGACCCCCTTTGATTTGGCGGAGCTCGTCAAGAAGGCTCGCAACTTGGGCCGAGAGTTCTGCGAATTAGAAGATGACTTGAGTCGCCGAGGCATTCGTCTTCATTTGGTTTTCTTTCCGGCTCAATGGGGTGATCTGGTTCTACGCAATGATGATACCCAAATGGCAGTTCTTGGAGCGTTTCAAAAAGTGGCTCGCGTGGGGCTTCGTCGTTTTCCCCGAGCTGACTTAAGCGGCGACCCCAAGTACCGCATCGACTTGGATAAGCGCTTAGGGAAGGACGTCTTGATCGATGGTCGGCATCTTTCGGCTCGTGGTCATGCTAAAGTGGCAGCTTCTCTGGCCCGTTGGTACTTCGACAAGGGGTATGGCAGGTGATTGATTCTTGGAAAGCCCAATATCGAGTCATGAGATCAGAAGGGGATTGAGATCGTCTTCTCAACTTTCATATTCGCGGTCTTCTTTCCCATGGTGCTCCTCTTGCACCGTGTCCTTAAGCCTGGGACTCCCCGTAAGGGTTGGCTCTTGGTGGCCAGCTATTTTTTTTATGGCTACTGGGATTGGCGCTTCTTGCTACTCATCGGGGCTTCCACTCTCATTGATTTCGCCTGTGGGCAGAGAATCTTTGATGCCTCCAATCGGGCCGTGAAGAAGCGTTGGCTCTATTTGAGTTTGGCGGCCAACTTAGGTCTCTTGGGCTTCTTCAAGTACTTCAATTTCTTCCTAACATCTGGGGCCGCTGCTTTGACTGCCTTGGGGTTTCAAGTCAACTACACCGCCTTGTCCATCATTCTCCCCGTGGGCATTTCTTTCTACACCTTTCAAACTTTGAGTTACTCCATTGACATTTATCGTGGTCAACTGAAACCGAGTCAGTCGCTTCTTGATTTTTCTTTGTTTGTTGCTTTTTTCCCTCAGCTTGTGGCCGGTCCAATTGTGCGAGCATCTGAGTTCTTGCCACAGTTGGTGCAAGAGAAGCCGCGAAGAGCTGACGATTTCTTTGAAGGCTTGGAGCGGTTTCTCTTGGGTCTCTTTAAGAAAGTCTTGATCGCCGATATGGCAGCCAAAATCGTAGATCCTGTTTTTCAAGATCCGGACCTATTCTCAGCCATCGCGTTGGTCGCTGGAGCACTTTGTTTTACGCTTCAGATCTATTTTGATTTTTCTGGATACTCAGACATGGCGATCGGCTTAGCTCGCATGTTGGGTTATGAGTTGCCCCAAAACTTTCGCTTGCCGTTCTTGGCCACATCGATGACCGATTTTTGGCGACGGTGGCATATCTCTTTGTCTTCGTGGTTTCGGGACTACGTTTATATCCCTCTGGGGGGGAATCGCGGCGGTAGGGCTAAGACCTATCGCAACTTGGTGTTGACGTTTCTTTTGACCGGGCTCTGGCATGGCGCCAATTGGACGTTCCTTGTGTTTGGGGCCATTCACGGGACTCTCTTGCTCATTGAGCGTTTGGGACGACAAATTGGAAGTGGGAAAACCGAGTCCACAGTCTTGGGGCGTACTCTCGGGTTTTTCTATTGTTTTGCAGCCACAATTGTCGCTTTCACTGTATTTCGGTCGCCATCCATGAGGGTGTTTCTTGAATTGGCCGAGCGTGTGGTGACCGGGGCAAAGAGCGATGACGTTTGGTTTTCGTCAACGCGCTTTGCATATGTTCTGCTCTTAGCCCTTGCCTATCACGCCTTGGCATTTTTTGAGGTCCGGCGAAAGTTGGCAAGGCGACTGGACCCCTGGATCTGGCGGCCTTTTTTCTACAGCACGATCGCTTTCCTGATCTTGGCCTATGCGCCACTCAATGAACGGTCGTTTATTTACTTCGCCTTCTAACCCCTGGGGCTATGGGCAACGATCAGTTGAATTCTGTGTTTGGCAGGGCCAAGACGGGAACGTGAACTGATCTTACGATTCTCTCGGTTCGACTGCCTAAGATGTGGTCCCCCAGGGAGTCTCTCCCGCCAGTAGCCATGACGATAAGAGGGTTGGCATGCTTCTTGGCGACTTCTATCATGCTGCTGGTCAGTGAAGCAGACTCAACCCAATGATCTGATTCAATGCCAAAGGATTGGGTGAGCTTGTCGGACATGTGCTGAACTTTGGCCGAGACTTCCGAAATGAGACTTGGCAAGTAGACATCTAAGCTTGGAATTCCGTCAATGGGATAAGCAGCTGCGAAGTAATCGTCGATGGCATGAACGATGGTGACGCCTACGTTGAGTTGTTTTGCTATTTGGGCTCCCTGGTGCATGGCGTCTTCGGCTTTTTTGGAGAAGTCGATCGGGCAGATAACGCGGTCGAAGGCGGCGTCTGACTGGGTTGTTGGCATCTTGCCCAAATCGAGAGTCATGACTGGGATTTTGCAACTTCTGAGAACGCGCTCGGCTACGCTGCCCAAGATCATGTGGTCGAGTCCGCTGCGAGCATGGGTTGGAATCATGACCATGTCGCAACCGGTTTCCCTAGCGGCACTGAGGATGGATTCAATGAGGGGGGAGAAGCCGCTGGTACTGAGGGTTTCGACTTCAATGTTCACCAAGGCGGGATCGTCCACCAGGGGGATGAGCCAGTCCTCATCTACATGGGTGTCCTCCAGGCTTGGCCCTGCATCCATCCATCTTTCTGGAGCTGCATGATACATCACCAAGCCGCAATTCAAATGGCGTGCGATCCAGCCGGCTTCGACTTTACATGCTGCGAAGTGGTCCTCAGAGTCGACGCATAAGAGAATCTTGTTGGGAAACATCATTCACTCCTTTTCGGTGGCGAACACCTCATTCGGCTTTGCCATTTTGAGAGAAACTCTCATGGGAGGCGAAAAGCCAGGCGGTCTTGAATCATGGGCACAGAATATCTTGCGAATAGGGTGCCATACTACCGGAGAGTAGCCAATATGGGGCCAAAAAAGACCTCTTCCCTAAACACTATTCACCTTTTCTGAGGTTTCGAAGTATGATGCCAAGGTATTACAACCGAAGAGGCCATTATCATGGGTGAACAGAACGTCAATGAGTCCCATCAGTCTGAGGAACTTCGCGCATTTGTGCGTCATGTCCTGCGGGATCTACAGGCATTGGAAGTCATGATCAAGTCTGGGGCTATCGAATCTGACGTTGTACGCATTGGTGCTGAGCAAGAATTTTTTCTGTTGGACTCTTCGTATCGCGCCGCCCCTGTTTGCGAGCAGATGCTCCCTCTATTGAAGGATGTGGGTGTCACACCAGAATTGGCGCGTTTTAATATTGAACTCAATGCCCCTCCCTTTGAGTACGTGGGTAGCTGCTTGAGTGACTTAGAGAACTTTCTCAATGAGGGCACGGAGAGGATCCGCGAAGCGGCAAAACAGTGCGATGCTTCCATCCTGCTCACAGGCATCTTGCCCACGCTGACGATCTCAGACCTTGATATGAAAAACATGACCGACTCACCTCGGTATCGAGCTTTCGATCAAGCCTTACGTCGGCTTCGAGGAGGTGCTTTCGAGTTTCGCATCAAAGGCACGGATGAGTTGGTTTTGAGTCATGACTCGGTCATGATCGAGGCTTGCAATACTTCGTTTCAGGCTCATATTCAGGTCTCGCCAGCTACTTTTGCCGAGTCTTACAACATTGCGCAACTCGTTGCGGCTCCGGTGCTGGCTGCTGGGACGAATTCTCCTGTCTTATTTGGTCAGAGGCTTTGGCGTGAGACGCGGCTAGCCTTGTTTCAGCAATCCATGGACACTCGGAAGGCATCTCGTCACCAACGAGAGACAAGTCCCCGTGTCAGTTTTGGCAGCAAGTGGGTCAACAATGATGTCTTAGAGATCTTGCGAGAAGACATCGCTCGTTTCCGCGTGCTTTTGGGAATGCACATTGAAGAGAATCCTTTTGACGCCATCGAAGCTGGCAGGCCGCCGGAGCTGAACGCCCTTAAACTTCACAACGGCACAGTCTATCGCTGGAATCGGCCCTGCTATGGGGCTGCTGACGGCAAGGCCCATCTTCGTATCGAGAATCGGCTCTTACCAGCGGGGCCCAGTGTTGTCGATCAAGTGGCGAACATGGCCTTCTGGATGGGATTAATGATTGGCGGAAAGGAATCTTTCGAAGGCCTCAAAGAAAGGCTCAGTTTTGATGATGCCCGGGGCAACCTTACGGATGCCGCCCGCCATGGCATGGGGGCGCATTTCTCCTGGCTGGATGGTACGCAACCAAGCGCACAAGAGCTCATACTCGACCAACTCTTGCCCATTGCCCATGGCGGTTTGACTTCGCGAGATGTGGATCAAGGAGACATCCGCAAGTACCTGGGGATCATTGAGAAACGTGTGGCTTCTGGTCTAACAGGATCTCAATGGACTTTGAGCTCCTTGGCATCCATGAAAGGGAAGGGCTCGAAGACCGAATGTCTTGCTGCATTGACTGCTGGTATGCAAAAGCGGCAGGAGAAAAATGACCCAGTGCACACATGGAGCTTGGCGACCATCGATGAAGC
>WFTN01000280.1 GCA_015485455.1 Planctomycetota bacterium
CCAAGCTGCCGCCCCAAAGAACGGGTCCACCACATCCCAATTACTGCCATTACTCAGTAGAGGAGCCGACCCAGGGATTCCTGGAGCCGCCAAATCCGCAGTTGCAGTTCCCGCCCCTTCATTGAGTGGCAAGTAGAGTAGCTGTGGGAGCTGAGCCCTTGCCCCTGAAGAGCATGCAACCAGCAAGATGAAGGCGCCCACAACACCACGGACCCCGTGCAACCTAAGTCGATCTGTATTCATCTTTTCTTCTCCACGATAGTTTGGCCCTTTTTCCTACTGAGTCTTAACGCGAACAAGAACCATCCCCCCCTTGTAGAGATCATTGATCAACGCCGTCGCGTATCCTTGTGGCAGGAACCATGCAATGGGGAAGACGGTGATCATGCGATAGTCCACAAGGGCAACACGCACATACAAGAACTTGTTTATGGCATCGTAGTGCCACGCTAAGCCAAATGGAGAGGTCATAAGTTGAGCAGCAGTGGGTGCCGTGGTCGGTGGCAGCAATGGGGTCGGAGGTAGAATAATGCCAGGTGTACTACCAGCGGTGAGGACGTTAACTGCAGGGTTGTAGAAAGGCACTGGAGCTGCTTCCGCCGGATAGGATGGCACATCACCCAAGCTCGGTGGCGATGACGGAGGTAAGAAACCTGGGAACGTTAGGCAATCTAGACGTTGATGGACGACAAACTCAACGTGATGGAGAGCACTTATGGTTGGACTAAATCCAACACTAGAAACAGGAATCTTAAGAGTGATCCAATCTCCTGGTTTGCCGAACCTCACTGCGATTCGAAAGTCTGCAAACGATATTGGCAGACCGCCTGCAGTTGGCCGAGGCGGCACGACCTCGTAGACGTGCCCCTGCTTCACATTGAAGGGATAGACATTAGAAAGCTGGGCCGAAAGAACATTCTCGCCATGATGGCTCTGATAGCTCGCAGTTGATTGTGCGGGATCACGCTTAAGTTCCATGTAGGCGGCCACCGGCGAAGCCCCTGAATAGCCAAAGCTAAGTAACTCATCATAGAACAGAATCTGAATAAGGCCACGTCCAGGTTCGTTGGGCAAAGCTTGTGGTAGATCCGGAACGATCCAAGCATTCCAATCGGCTATCCAGATTGGTGCGTCCAAGACTGGCGGGGAGGCTGGTGTCTTGCTCGCCCCATCTGGAAGCATGATCGATTGGTCGGCAACGATGTATGCCGCTGTTACACTTTGTCCCACACCATTTGGCGGCGTCGGAAACCCCGAGATGCTTCCATCTGGATCCCACACCGTTACCAAATTCGTGGCGTTGAATTTTGGGCTCGTCGTGGCGGCACGAAACCACAATTTGTTGGCATTGGTAAAAGTGGTGCTCATCACCGTATTCCTGGGGTCGATTGCAAAAGCCAAGTCGATCAACCGATTTACAATGGCGGCCCCGTGCCGATCGCCCGACGTAGGCAAAGCGGAATCCTGAAAATTAATGAACTCCGCGTCTTCTACGACTACCAGCCCGTCATAAAGTTCAAGACCAAATACGCCAGGGTTGGCAAGTTCGGGGCTAATATTGAGGCTTGAAGGCACAAGACTTCGTTGAACCAAAAGTTCCTCCGGGTCATCCCAGCCAGCGGTGCTACCTACGTTGAGTGAGTCGCCGATCGCAAGGACGTCACGAAATGTTGTTGTCCCTTCACCATCAACGAGCGGATAAGCAGTTGTTGCTGCGTAGATCGCAACTTGGCAATCGGCGATCCGCAGGCCATCCCAAGTGAGGTGGCCAAAAGTCCGCGAAAAGACTCCGTACCTTTGGCATTTGTAGGCAGAAAAATCGGAGATTACGAATGATGAGTCAACCGGGTCGGAACCAAACAAATATGGCCTGTGATCCGCAAAGTAGCCATGCAACTTGTTTGAATGAGAGACATTCCCATTAAAAGACCACTTGGTTGTCGGTGAACTTACAACTTTTGGATCTGGAATTGGTAGCAATGAACTATCGATGCCATGGACGGAAAAACTCTCATGGGGATTCTCGATCCAGAATCCCGTTCCTTCACAACCGGCAGAGATATTGTTGTCAAAGGTCCCATCGATCGTGGAAATCCAGAAGGTCGCGGGGTTGTTGTCTTGAGGAAAAAAGTGTGGTCCAGCCGCCGCAGTCACGTTTGCGCTCAACGTCGAAATCCCAATGTTTCCGGTTAGCGTGCAACCATGTTCGAGTCCATCCACGAGGTAATAAGCTCGCCCCAAGGTGTGATAAGAGACGTTGTTTGTGACTTCCACCGATTCGGTCTGATGAACCACAATAGATTTGTTGAAGTTGTGATGAAAAGAACAAGAATCTACAACGCCAAATTTATCCCCCAGGTCGTTGGCCATTCTCCCGGAATAGTGAAAATGAAGGGGGTAGTCGCCAGGTATCGCCCAGTTTCCGAGTCCTCGAAACTCGACCCAATGCAATTGCAACGTCGGGGCAGGTGTGGCAGGACTGTGGCTGATTGGCGGTGACGGAGGAGGCGGAACTGCCCCACCGATCGTTTCGCCGATCTGTACCTTCCCACCAAATTGTGCGACAGTAGGATTATCAGGTCCCTTAATGACAACGTTTCGGCTGAGCAAGGCGACCTCCGCCGCAACAGCCATCGATTTGCCAGTTGTTCCACCATCCAGAGCACCAACAAAATGTTGATAAACTGCTGGACGATCTATCCCATAGTTGGTGACCATCGGCACGCCACCCGCTGAAGAAACACTGGTAATCGTAAATTCTTCCGCTTGTTTAGTGTCGAAGTCTGTCGATGCAATGACAATCCGATCTCCAACTTGCCAACCAGGATTCCCTTCCACCAACACTTCTACATCCAGCTCGTTTACTGTCTGAGATGCTCGTCCATGAGGAATCTTACCGCCTTGATCTCCCCAGATATGGAGAGCCCCACCGGATTCGACAAGCAGTTGCCCAGTGACTGGAATTCTCGCAGGGTTCTCGGCAATCTCCAATTCTAGAGTGCCAGAAAAAGGAAGTGATTGACTGCCAATTCTCAAGATCCCGCCGGGCCTCACATGAAGCAGATGAAAACATAGCCTCAGAACATTAGGGGAAATAATGAGCGTTCCATCGACAAGGACCGCATCGAGGCATTTCACGGGTTTGTCCAACGTAATTGTATGACCTGCAAGGATGTGGGCCGTATCCATACTTGTATCAGGCACACCGATTGCTGGAGGGACCGGTACCCAAGATGCATTGTTACTCCAGACACCGTTGACAGTGGCGGACACATGAGTTGCAGCGGGGATTTGTCCTATGAGCGGAACAGAAAACAGGAAGAATACGAGACACGAGACACGAGACACGAGACACGAGACACGCTGTAAGAACAAATTCGGATCGACATCAAGTCCTCCCCTGTAGAGTAATTCCCGAGCGTTAGATATGGGAGACAAAGTCCCTCAACGTTGGACGCCTACTGAAGAATAACTCGGTAGCTAAGCCTATGTCAAACGAAAATCGGCGACATATTTGTCAAGGAGGGCCGAGCCAGCTCCAGTCATAATAGTGGGACACGCAACGGAACGGAAACTGCCGATCCCCGATCTTGGAACCGTCCGGTCCACCTTGTATCTGACAGAGAAACCACAAACCGCCACAATCCACGTCCCATGACAGCAACAGGTTCGCTACCAGTTCAGAAGTTGAACCGCATCGCTCGGGGCAAAGAACATTGGAGCGGGTCAACCTCGAAGATCTACCCGATGAGTCGGGCCCAACTGGCTCTTGATTTCTTCTCGCCTATTGAGAGATCGTCGAGATCATCATTGCAGGCCAAGTCCACTGACGAAGATTCGGCGTAGTCCTTACGGACCCGATTGGCGTAGACGCCGTAATAGCGCACCATGTGCATCCTTGGATCAGGGATTTGGTTGCCACCTGATGGATGAAGTCCACGGGCTCCAGCAAAAGGGAGGTTTTGCCCGTCTTGTGATCTCGTGGCGTCACCACCAAGACCTTACCCCTCGGCAAGATCTCAATGGCACTTAACCGAATGGGTGCCAAGCGTATGCCCCATCCCCGTGGGAGGGACTGGAGTGACCTACTCAACCCAGAATTACCCGGCCACCGAGGTGCATCCAGTGCTGCCCCTTTTGGATTCTTCAGTATGTATTTGGGTCGTCGGCAAGACAGAACAGACAAATGGATTCACAACGTCCGCGTGTTCGCCACTGGCGGTCATTTCGACATGCAAGCCGCTTACAACCTCGCTGACCCGACGCTCCAATTGGTCTACGGCATCTTCGGACAACCATCCATCTTTGACACCTACGTCTTGCCAGGCACCATGGGGGACATGGCATTCACACCCTGCCCGGCTGCTCCGTTGTTGTCATCCATTTCTTTCATCTATGCCGGAAGCTTTCCCTTGGGTACTTGCGGTCCTCTCATCCCAACAAGCCTAGCACCTTGGTTCTCCGGCCCTGGCCCTGCCATCTTCTTTCCTCTCACGGTCACCTTCCAAGGGGTTGTGGAAGAAACGTTGGATCTTGAGAGTCCTGCACTCCAGCAGGACTCTCTCACATGGCCTTCTCTACCTTACCTTCGCCAAGAGAGCGCATGTGTCTCCTTCCTCCAAATAATTCGAAGAGCTTGTTGACAAACCATCTTCAATCCGAAATGATCAGACAATCAGGACTAGATTTCGCGCATTTCACATTGAAAAAAAGGATCGATCATGATTCAAGCTCTCAAGCTCTCAAGCTCTCAAGCTCTCAAGTAATCTAGCAGTTCTCGTGCTGCTATTTTCCTGCTCTATTGCACTCGGCCAGAACACACAGTGCCCTCCTCAGGTCGATGATGGCATGGATTCAAACCCACCCCATCGTTTCGAATGCCTTGGCAGTGCCAGTCCCATTGCGCCAGTGATCCCAGTGGCAGGAAACGGCATAGCCGATATGCCGCCGGTCATCATCACAACTTCAACCTATGCTGTGTTTAACGAATGCTCAGTGCAGTCATCCGAAGCCCTTGGTGTCACGACAGTCACCACGACTGAAGTCAGTCCCGCGCTCTTATGCGCGGAAGAGAAGAATGTGACCATCGCAACGACAAACGTGATATTCATAGGCACAGCCAAACTTTCTCGTACATGGATGAACAGCTCAGGGACTAGGCAAACTTGGCGCTTTCTCTACCATTCAATGTCCATGTGGCTCACTAACCCCACTTCACTACCCAACATCTTGGCTCTCGTACCTCCCTGTCGCTTCTACCAACCTCTCACCAACTGTGCAAACCCAGGTCTTAACCCGTATCCGGCTTTTGGTGACCCACCGTTCTTCAAAGGTCACATCGACTATTCCTGTTCGCTGGTAAACGGAGTGCCAGAATGGAAAGTCAGAGTTAGCCTCAGTCACCACAACGGTTGTACGAGCCACATTGACCAGCCGTTCTTCAACGGCCAAGCAATCCCTGATTTAACTTGCAACGCCACCGCAAGACACAACAACCAGAGTTTTCATTTCGCCGCTCCCGATTCCTTTTCTTGGCTCAACAACATTGCTGTTGATGCTGTGCCCACACACTTTTCGACTGCCGGTGTATCGAACCACGAAATCCGTAGCAC
>WFTN01000281.1 GCA_015485455.1 Planctomycetota bacterium
GTACTGGGTGGGGACCGCCCCTCCCAAACCGGCATTGGTGATGTCTTGCCCCGCGTAGGGAGCTCCGCGGTTCGATGAGAAGATTTGCCAAAGAGGCCCTTGAGGCGTTTGGGCTACGGCCACGGTTTCCCGCTGAGACGCCAAGCTTGGCGCCAAGGTGAAGGCATTGTTGGGAATCGGATTGCGGGTGAGGTCACCAAAAACGGAGGGGAAATGAAAAGTACTGATGAATTCCAGGGTGCGTGTGGTGATGGGCCCTTGGCTGGAGCTCATGAATGCTCCCGTACGGGCGATGGAAACGGCGATATTCACGTCATCTTCCGTAGGAGCCGGATTGCGCGACCAAATCCCCAATGGGCGGCCGACGCGATCGACCACCGCAACGATCATGCCTGGGGTGTCAATGGCTTGGGCTGCACGGGAGATAAGAATGTCGATCTCGGCTGGGGTCAAAGGTGCGACCTGGTCAGACGTTGCAGAAAGGCCATCAACTGCGATTGCGGAAAAAGTAGGAAGGATCAATTGGTCACCACTGCCGCTACCACCGCAGCTATTGAGTGGGATACAAATTGCAGCGATAAAAAAGGCAGCCAAACAAATGCGTGCCGATCTAAACCAGGTCATTTCATTCTCTCCTCGCAGTCACTCGTGAACAAGTCGGGCTAGCAACAGCATCTGGCCGTGGGAGTGAGCCTCACTATTCCGAGGGCCAAGATAGGGGAGTGATTCCCAAGTGGCTACCCCATTGTAAAATTTTTTCCGATCTCTCTCTTGACCGGGCTCCCGATTTCGCATGTTATTCACGGGCTTGGGTCTTGAGGTTGGGCGGTCGTCATGATTTGTCTGTTTTCATAGACCCAAGAGAAGAGCGGTTCGATGAGATCGATCACTTCGGGTGAGTTTGGAAATGGGAGAGTTTGATGGCGACCAGATTGCAGGCTACTGCAACATTCATGTTTGCATTTCTTGTCGGAATCTCCGGCAACCGCATTGCAACTGGCAGTGAACTTGGCCCATGGGCGGCGAGTTCTTCTGTATGCAGCCAACAAGAGTCTCGGAAGGGGCAAAATCGTGGCGGTTTAACCGTGAGTGAGCTCCGGAGGAAGAACGCTGAGCGCGATCATTTGGATGCCATGCTCGTGAGTATTCGCAACGATGCGAATCCCCAGGAAGAGGCAGGAAACGCCGATTCAGGCGCGAATTCTGCACATCAGGATGAAGAGAAAGAGCAAGCCATTCGGGACTTAGCGCCAGAAAAGGTTACCCACTTCATTGATGTTGATTCCTTGAAGGGCTTTGAGGGTCGTTGGTACCGAAACCCTTGGGCTCTTCTCAATCCGCCGATCTATGAGATCAATGAACCTGGTGATGAGTTCTGGGATCCGTATCGTCAAAATGTCTTGAAAGGCGATTTTCCTTTGGACGATGATGACTTTTTCTTCCGTTTTACCCTGACTGAAAAAATCACGGTTGAAGGTCGCAACCTCCCAACGGCTCGGGGTATCACCGGGCCTGGAGCGAATAACGCCAGCTTCTTTGGCAATGGCAATCAGTTGTTCATGACGGCGAAGACCGCCATCACTTTTGACTTTTTTCAAGGACAAGAGGCCTTCAAGCCAGTCGATTGGCGCATTCGAATTACACCTGTTCTGGATTTTACCAGTCTGAATATCAACGAATTGGGTGGTGTGAATCCAAATGTGAAGGACGGCAAGAACCGCCTGACTGGTGACATTTCTCTGCAAGAAGCATTGATCGAGATTCACTTGTTCACTTGGAATGATCGCTACGATTTCATGTCAAGTGAGATAGGAATCTTTGCTTTTCGTAGCGATTTCCGGGGCTTTGTGTTTGACGACATCAACGCGGGCGTTCGTCTCTTCGGTAATGCCGACGACAATAAATGGCAGTACAACGCTGTCTTCTTCAACATGTTGGAGAAAGATACGAACTCAGAATTGAACTCATTCGACGATCGTGATCAACAGGTTTTCATCGCCAATCTCTATCGACAAGATTTCTTGCTCAAAGGTTACAATGCCATGATCTCCTTTCATTGGAATCATGACCAACGGTCGGTTCACTTTAACGTGAATGACTTTTTGACACGTCCACAGCCTGTGGGAATTGCCCGGCAGAAACAGGTTGATGCCTTCTACTTCGGTTGGGCCGGTGAAGGCCATTTTGGCCGGTTTAACGTCACACACGCCTTCTATCAGGTTTTTGGCAAAGAAGAGAAC